>NZ_JADPKG010000125.1:0-36270 GCF_023073875.1 Bradyrhizobium sp. 154 | reverse complement strand
TGCCGGCGCCTCTCCAAAGACTTCGAACGCTCTGCCGCTACCGAGCTCGCTTGGCTGCTCGCCGCCCATCTAAGGCTCCTAATTCGCCGTCTAGCCAGACCTTGATAGCGTCCACGCGCTTTTTGAGTCAGGCTCTGAGGAGATCGCTGGAAGCGGTCGTCTCGAAGGACGAGGCGTGCGCTCAGGCGCCTCCAAAAGTCATATGCGATCGCCCTACCTTGCGTCAGGCTTGCAGCTTCTTCAGCAACAACCTCAGCGCCGCTGCCGCGAACACCTGCATGTTGCCGAACCGGTCGTTGCTGCCCGTCTCCAGCGTCATCACCTCTGCCGTAGGGCCCGCCACCGCCATGCAGCTATGGCCGGCGGCGTCGCCGTAGCGGTTGCCGGTGGGACCGGCGGCGCCGGTTTCGGACAGGCCCCAGTCGCACCCGAAGCGCGTTCGCATCCGCTCGGCAAGCAGTTTCGCGTAGGGCTCCGATGAGGATCGAAAGCCCTTCATGCCGTCGTCCGAAATATCCATCAGCACGCGCCTCGCGTCGCGCGTGTAGACCACGGCCCCACCGAGGAAATACGCGGACGCGCCGGGCACGGCGAGCAGGCTGGCCGAGATCAGGCCACCGGCCGAGGATTCTGCCACCGCAATCGTCTGTTTGCGCGCGATCAGTTTGGCCGCGACCTGTTCCGCAATGCCGACGAGTTCTTTCATGTCCTTCACCTCTGATCCTCGCAACTGTGCTCAGCCTTGCTAGCATAGACGGAAGCATTGGCCGAGTTGCAGGCGGCGGGCAGGCCTGCTTGAATGGCGGAGACAAAGCGGAGCGGCTAGGCGCTGCCCGCGAGAAGACGAGATTAAGAACTCCACAGGGAAACGTGAAGGAGATGTCATGGCGTCCCTGATCGCCGGCGCTGTCGATTGCGACGTGCATCCCGCCGTGCCGCATCTGACCAGTCTGCTGCCGTACCTGAACGATTATTGGCGCGATCAGGTGACGACGCGCGGCATGGTCGATCTCGTCTCGCAATCCTATCCGCAGAACTCGCCGATCGTGGCGCGGCCCGATTGGCGCCCCGAGAAAGGTAAGCCCGGCGAAAGCCTGCAGGATATGCAGCGCCACGTGCTCGATCCTTTCCAGCTCAAGCTCGCCATTTGCAATCCTCTGTACGGCGTGCAGATGGTGTTCTCCGAGGACATGCAGGCGGCCTTCTGCCGCGCACTGAACGACTGGCTCGTGAAGGAGTGGCTCGATCGCGATCCGCGCCTGCGCGGCTCGATCGTGATCCCCACGCAAAGCGTCGAGAAGGCGGTCGCCGAGATCGAGCGCTGCGCGCAAGATCGCCGCTTCGTGCAGGTGCTCATGCTGGTCATGGGCGACATACCGCTCGGCAAGCGTGCGCTGTGGCCGATCTATGAAGCTGCGGAGCGGCTGGAACTCCCGGTCGGCGTCCACGCCGGTTCCGCCTACCACAATCCGCCCACTGCTGTGGGGTGGGGGTCTTATCACATCGAGGATTATGTCGGTCAGGCCCAGGCGTTCCAGACCCAGCTCACCAGCCTGATCGTCGAGGGCGTGTTCGCCAAATATCCGCGGCTGAAAATGGTGATGCTGGAGTCCGGCGTCTCCTGGATTGCCCCCTATCTCTGGCGCCTGCACAAGTTCTGGCGCGGGGTGCGGATGGAGACGCCCTGGGTCGATCGCGCGCCGCTGGAGATTGTGCGCAGCAACATTCGCTTCTCGTTACAGCCCTTTGATGCGCCGCCGGAACCGGAGACATTAATTCGCCTGTTTGATCATATGCAGTCGGACGAATTGGTCCTATTCTCCACGGACTATCCGCACTGGCAGTTTGACGGCCAGGACGCGCTGCCCGAAGGTCTGTCCCCCGATCTCGTGCGCAAGATCATGATCGACAATCCGTATGCGACGTATCCCCGCCTGACTTAGCCCGCTGCCAAAGGAGGCAAGGCGATGAATATCCAGTTTCGCGAAAGTCCAGAAGCTGCTTCCCCACTGACTGCGAAGACCGCGATCGCGGATTGCGACATCCATCCGGCCCGCGCCACCCACACCGAGCTTTATCCCTACCTCGCCAAACGCTGGCAGCATCACCTCGACATCTATGGCGTCCACGCCTATCAGGGCATGATGGAAGGCCCGCCCTATCCGAAGGCCCAGCCCAACGCCTCGCGCCGCGACGCCTATCCGCCGGAAGGCGGCCCGCAGGGCTCTTCGTTGTCTTTCATGCAGAAGCAACTGCTCGACCCCAACAACGTGCAGCTCGGCGTGCTCAATCCGCTCAACACCGGCCAAGGCATCCGCAATCACGAACTCTCGGCCGCACTGTGCTCGGCGATCAACGACTGGCAGATCGACAAATGGACCAGCAAGGACAAGCGCCTAAAGGCCTCGATTGTCGTCGGCAATGAAGATGGGCTGTCGGCCGCCGCCGAAATCCGCGAACGTGCCGGCGACAAGAATTTCGTTCAGGTGCTGCTGCTCAGCCGCAACGTCGAGCCGCTCGGGCAGCGCCGCTACTGGCCGATCTATCAAGCCGCAGAAGAAGCCGGCCTTCCCGTCGGCGTGCACGCCTTCGGCTTCGGCGGCAATCCGATCACGCCGTCGGGCTGGCCTTCTTACTACATCGAGGAGATGGTGGGACATTCGCAGTGCCAGCAATCGGCGCTCGCGAGTCTGGTTTTGGAAGGTGTGTTCGAGCGGTTCCCGAAACTGAAGATGGTGATGATCGAAGCCGGCTTCGGCTGGGCGCCGTCGCTGGCGTGGCGGCTCGACAAGGCTTGGCAGCGGCTGCGCAGTGAGGTGCCACATGTGAAGCGGCCGCCGTCGGAATATATCCGCGAGCAGGTGTGGTGGACAACGCAGCCGATGGAGGACCCGGAGTGCCGCGAGGAGCTGTTCGACGTCATCAACTGGATCGGCTGGGATCGCCTCCTGTTTGCGACCGACTATCCGCATTGGGACTATGATGAGCCCTCGCGCGTGCTGCCGGCCGGCGTCAGCGAAGCCAATCGCGAGGCATTCTATCTAGGCAATGCCAAGAAGCTCTACGGACTAGCCGCATGATCCGAAAAAGTGTGAAGCGGTTTTTCGATAAGATCATGCGGAAAACACAGATATGGCGCGTCATGTGATTGCCGCGGTCGACGAGCTTCCGCCGGGCACGCGAAAATTACTGGAGATCGACGGACGGCCGATCGCGGTGTTCAACGTCAAGGGCGAGTATTTCGGCCTGATGAACCGCTGCCCCCATCAAGGCGCGGCGCTGTGCGAGGGCCCGCTGATCGGCCTCGCGCAATCGAAGGATCCCGGCGAGATCCAATATACGAAACTCGGCGAGATCATCCGCTGCCCCTGGCACGGCTGGGAGTTCGACATCCGCACCGGCCAGTCCTATTGCGATCCTCGCCGCTTCCGCGTGAAGGCCTATCCGGCCCATGTCGAGCCGGGCGCGACCGTGGTGAAGGGGCCGTATGTCGCGGAGACTATCCCGGTGAAGGTCGAGAGCGACTACGTGGTGGTGGAATTGTAGCTCGAACTGCAACCGCAGCGGAGACGTGCTCCTTCGCCCCGTTTTTACGGGAGAGGTGAAGGAGCGTGCCTCCGGAGTGACCGTCAGTGTCCCGCCACTGGCTCCGGCACCGCATCGTATGTCGGTACTGCCTTGCCGCCGCCGCGATACACCGTCGACGCCGCGATGATGCCGAGGAGGGCTGCGAAGATCAGCCAGAAGCCGGGCGAAGCCTTGTCGCCGGTCCGCTCGATCAACCAGGTCGAAGCGAGCGGCGTGAAGGTGCCGAACAGCGCGGCGGCGAGCGCGAACGCAAGCGAGAAGCAGGTGGTGCGCACATGCGCCGGCACGATCTCGACGAGAGCACCGAGCATGGTGCCGCTGTAGACGCCGAAATAGAACGAAAACATCATCTCAACCGCGAGCAGCTTGCCGAAAGTCGGCGCCGCCACCAGCCAGTGCAGCGCAGGATAGGCGGTGACGAGCGAGAGGCCGGCGATGGCGAGCAGCACCGGCTTGCGGCCGATGCGATCGGACAGCGCACCGCCGACCGGATTCCAGATGAAGTTGGTGACTGCCACGAGCAGCGTGACCAGCAACGCGTCCTGTGTCGACAGCTTTAGCACGGTCTTGCCGAAGGTCGGCGTGTAGACCGTGACGAAATAGAACGTCGTGGTGGTCAGGATCGCGATCATCATGCCGAGCATGACGATGCGCCAGTTGGCGAGCGCGGAGGCGAACACCTCGCTGGCCGTCGGGTGCTTCTTCATGGCGAGGAAGGCTGGCGTCTCCTCCAGCGTCCGCCGCAGGACGAAGATCAGCGGAATGATCAGGCAGCCGACAAAGAAGGGAATGCGCCAGCCCCAAGCGGCGACGGTGTCGGCCGGCATCATTTCGGAGAGGATAAAGCCGAGGATCGAAGCCACGAAGATCGCGACCTGCTGGCTCGACGATTGGAACGAGGTGTAGAAGCCGCGATTGCCGGGCGTTGCGATTTCCGCAAGATACACCGACACGCCGCCGAGCTCGACTCCGGCGGAGAAGCCTTGCAGCAGGCGGCCGATCAGCACGATGACGGGCGCCGCGATACCGATCGTCGCGTAGCTCGGGCAGAACGCGATGACGACGGTGCCGAAGGCCATGATGCCGAGCGTGACGATCAGGCCCTGGCGGCGGCCGATGCGGTCGATGTATGCGCCGAGCACGATCGCGCCGACGGGGCGCATCAAGGCGCCGAGCCAGAACACGCCGAAGGTGTTGAGCAGCGACGCCGTTTCATCGCCGGAGGGAAAGAACGCCTTGCCGATCGCGGCGGCGTAGAAACCGAACAGGAAAAAGTCGAACTGCTCGAGGAAATTGCCGGAGGTGGCACGCAGGATTGCGCCGATCCGCGACTTGATTGCGGGTGGATTGGTCGATGCGGCTGATCCAGCCATTGCGGTCTCCCCTTGGAAAAGCGTGGCCGGCCGGAACTCGTCTTCACGGCAAGGCGACAGATTGATGCTGCGACAATCTGTCATACCCCTTCCCGCAGGGTGGGAGGCGAGTCAATCGGTTTTGCCGGGGAAGCTGATGATTTTTCAGGCCTTGTTTTGCGTTGCGGCGATCATCCAGTCCCGGAACGCGGTCAATTTCGGCGCTTCGCGGCGGCCCTCCGGCGAGACCAGGTAGAAGCCGGCATCGGCCGGCAGCGCGATCTTGAAGGGCACCACGAGGCGGCCCTTGGCGATGTCGTCCTGAACGTAGGAGGTCCGGCCCATCGCGACGCCGATGCCGTCGATCGCGGCCTGGATGGTCATGAAGATCATGTCGAAAGTGATACCAGGCTGCCTGGCGATATCGGCTGGCAGGCCCGCCGCCGTCAGCCACAGCCGCCAGTCGTCGCTGTTGGCGTTCGAGGTGTGCAGCAGCGAATGGTTTCGCAGGTCTTCGGGGCGGCGTAGCGGCTTGTCGCCGCGCAGCAGGGAGGGACTGCACACCGGAAACAGCTCGTCCGCCATCAGCCAATCGGCGCGCAAGCCCGGCCACTGGCCGCGGCCGTAGCGGATCGCGGCATCGACGTCGTCGCGCTGGAAGTCGACAAGACTGGTCGAGGTGGTGATACGGACGTCGATACCGGGGTGCTGCTCCTGGAAATCGGTCAGCCGTGGCAGCAGCCATTTGGCGGCAAGCGAAGCCAGCGTCGACACGGTCAGCACCTTGTCGTCGTCCTTGCGCAGCAACCGGTCGGTGGCGAGCCGGAGATCGTTGAAGGCAGCGCGGACGCCCGGCAAATAGTCACGCGCTTCCGGCGTCAGCGTCAGCGCGCGGTTCTGCCGGACGAACAGGCGGATGCCGAGTTCCTCCTCCAGCCTTCGGATCTGATGGCTGATCGCGGTCTGGGTCACGTTCAGTTCGGTCGCCGCCAGCGTGAAACTGAGATGGCGCGCGGCGGCCTCGAACGCTCGCAATCCGTTCAGGGATGGCAATCTGGCAGTCATTTGGCAGCAGGGTGCATGACGTTATTTCATGCGAAAAGGTACAAATTGTCGTTTGTCGCGGCGCAGCAGCAAGCAGATATTAGCGGTCAGGTTAGCTCCAGGAGCTGAAGATGTCTACCTTGACCCAAAATTCGATGACAAATCATCATGCGCCGAGCCTGATTCACCAGATCGGCGACACCCTCCATATCTGGCACGAACGCTACCGGACCCGGCGCGAACTCACCAACTGGACTGCGCGTGATCTGCAGGACGTCGGCCTGACTTGGAGCGATGTGGCTTATGAAGCCGACAAACCCTTCTGGCGGGCCTGATCGGCCGCCAGGCCGGCGCCGCCTGATCACAGGGGCGCCGGCGGTCCCTTTCCCTTTGCGGCATGTGTCATGAGTACGCTTCGTCTGGAAGACCTGAGGCAATATTCCGATACGCTGCGCACCCGGGAAGGTGAGACGTTCAAGCTTCGCTTCGTCGAGCCGCGCGACACTGAGGAGCTCCAGCACTATTTCCGGTCGCTCTCGACGCGGTCCCGCTACAACCGTTTCTTCGGCGCGATCAGCGAATTACCGAAGGGGCTCCTGCACGATTTCCTCGATGTCGGAGAGCGCGAGCGCTTCACCGTGGTCGCGACCATGATGGTCGACGGCTTCGAGACTATCGTCGCCGAAATGCGCTATGCGCTCCATGCCGAGACCGCAGCGGTCGAGTTCGGCCTGTCGGTCGACGACCGCTGGCACGGTCACGGGATCGCCACTGCGCTTCTGAAGAACCTGGAATGCCGCGCCGCTGCGCTGGGCGCCGAGCACATCTTTGGCGAAACGCTGCGCTCCAACGAAACCATGATCTCGCTCGCCCGCAAATCCGGCTTCGCTTTCGTCAATCATCCCGACGACTGGAAGCTGGTGCGCTTCGACAAGAAGATCGCGGTCGCACCGAAAGACATTCCCTGTGCGAGCTGGCGCCTCGCCGCTCTTTCCCGTCAGGCCGACAGCCCCTCAGCCTCGGCTTGATACACTCCGAGCCCGGCCTGGCGAAGCCAGAGCCGGGCATTTTTTTGCCTTCACGCAGTCTCCTTCGGCCTACTTCCCCGTGAACACCGCCTTGCGCTTCTCGATGAAGGCCTGCACGGCCTCCTTGTGATCGGCGGTCGCGGTGAGGCGCACCAGCCGCTCGGCCTCGTGGTCGCGCGCGGTCTCGAAGTCGAAGAGCAGGGCCTCGTCGAGATTGTCCTTCATGTAGCGCAGCGCGAGGCGAGGGCCTTCGGCGAGCGATTTGGCCAGCGCGAAAGCCTCGGCTTGCAGCAAGTCGTCGGGCACGACGCGATTGACGAGGCCGATCGCCTCGCAACGCGCGGCATCGACGCGATCGCCGGTGAACATCAATTCGCGTGCCCGCGCGGTGCCGACTAGCCGGGTCAGCAGCCAGGCGATGCCGTAATCACCGCTGAGCGCGATGCGGGCGTAGCCGGTGACAACGAACGCAGATTGCGCGGCGATGCGGATGTCGCAGGCCATGGCGATGGCAAGCCCGGCGCCGACTGCGGGGCCGGGTAGGGCGGCGATGGTGGGCTTGCGCACCGACACCAGCGCGCCGGTGAGCAGGCGCTGCCGCTCCTGGAGATCGGCGATGCGATCCTCAAGCGACATCTCCAGCTTCTTTGAATCGCGATGCGCACCCATGCCCTTGACGTTGCCGCCGGCGCAGAACGCTTCGCCTGCGCCGGTGAGCAGCAGTGCGCCGACATCAGGGTTCTCGCCGCAGCTCCGGATCATCGTGCGCAGCGCCGGCGTTAACGTATCGGACAGCGAGTTGCGCGCCTCCGGCCGGTTCAGCGTGATGACAGCGACGCGCTCGCGGATGACGCAGAGCAGCTCGTTGGTACCGGTATCGATGGTGGTTTCCGTGGTCATGTCGCTCCCTCTCTTCGTCATGGCGAGCAGCCCGCGACAAATTGCGAAGCAAGTCTGCGCTGGCGACGAAGCAATCCAGTTTGTCTCCGCGAAGATATCTCGATTGCTTCGCTTCGCTCGCAATGACGATTGTTGTGACGTTATTGCCTCAAAACAGCGCCTCAAAACGTCTCAACCCATGGCCGCAGCTCCAGCTCCCAGCTCCAGGCGCTGCGCGGCTGCTGCAACACGTTCCAATAGCTCTGCGCGATGGCGTCAGGGTCGAGCATCGAGTCCGGCTTGTCGGCCGGCTCGGTCCGCGTCGCGCTGCGGATAGCGCCGTCGATGACGAAATGCGCGACATGGATGCCCTGCGGCGACAATTCGCGCGCCATGCTCTGTGCGAGACCGCGCAGCGCGAACTTGCCCATCGCAAACGATGCCGACTGCGCATAGCCCTTGACGCTGGCGGAGGCGCCGGTGAACAGGATCGCGCCGTGCCTGTTCGGCAGCATACGCTTGGCCGCCTGTTGCGCCACCAGGAAGCCGCCATAAGCGCTGACCGCGATAGCGTGCGCGACATCGGCAGGGACCAGATCGACGAGCGGTCCGCGCGTGCGCCCGCTGGCGTTGTAGACGACGAGATCGGGCGTGCCGATCTCGCGCTCGACCAGGCCGAACAATCGCTCAACCTCCTCTGGCTCCGTGGCGTTGCAGGCATAGGCTTTGGCCCCGGTCTCGGTGCAGAGCGCGCCCAGCTTCTCGATCTTGCGCGCGGCAAGGGCGACGCGGATGTTCTGGGCCGCAAGGAGCCTTGCCAGCGAGGCGCTCAATCCTTCGCCGGCGCCGACAATGAGCGCGATCCTGTATTTTGGGTGTTCCATGGCGTGATCTCTCGCAGACAAGGAGCCGTTGATCTAAGCATGGTCTGCGCGGACGACCAGCCGGGGGCGGTCACAATTCCGCAGAGTGAATTGCTCCCTCACGGCGATCATGCCTCCCTGACGATTTGCGGCTTTATCCGCATTCGCCTCTGGAGCATGATCGACATCATCCCAAGCGGCAAGCGCAAAAAATTGCCGGCGGGCGGAAACGAGAGGACGATCATGCACAAGCCCATCCCAGCGCCGCCAACACGTATCGCGGTCGAGCCGTCCGGCCTGCTGGCACCCGATACCACTGGCATGAATTTCTACCGCGCCGATCCCGGACTGACGGACCTCTTGCGCATCCATCTGCCGGACACGCTGTTCCGCCATATCGAGCCGCATCTCGATCGCCTCGGCGAACTCGCCGGCGGCCAGCTCGACGAATGCGCGCGGCTTGCCGACCGGCACACGCCCATCCTGCATCAGCGCGACAAGTTCGGCCGCGACATACAATGGATCGAGTATCATCCGGCCTATCGCGAGCTGGAGAAGGCCGCGTTCGGCGAATTCGGCATCCACGCGCTCTCGATCCGCAAGGGCATCATGGGCTGGCCGGACAAATATCCCGTGGTGGCCAAGCACGCCTTCACCTTCCTGTTCAACCAGACCGAATTCGGCATGGGCTGCCCGATCAACGTCACCGACGGCTGCGCAAAACTGTTGGCGAATTTCGGCAGTGAAGCGCTGAAGGCGAAATATCTGGATGGCCTGACCCAGACCGACATGAGCAAGCTGACCCAGGGCGGCCAGTTCATGACCGAGAAAGAAGGCGGCTCCGACGTCGGCACGCTGACGACCCGCGCGGTGCAGGAAGGCGACCATTGGCGCCTCTACGGCGAAAAATGGTTCTGCTCGAACGCCGACGCCAAGATCGTGATGCTGCTGGCGCGTCCTGAAGGCGCCGGCCCGGGCACGCGCGGCGTAGGCCTGTTCTTGATGCCGCGCTTCCTCGACGACGGCTCGCAAAACAGCTACCGGATCGTGCGTCTCAAGGACAAGCTCGGCACCCGCTCGATGGCTTCGGGCGAGATCAAGCTCGAAGGCGCGATCGCCTACGCAGTGGGCAAGCTCGACCGTGGGTTCGTGCAGATGGCCGAGATGGTGAACTCGTCGCGGCTCTCAAATGGTGTCAAATCCACCGCGCTGATGCGCCGGGCCTATCACGACGCGCTTGCCGTCGCGAAGAACCGCGTCGTGTTCGGCAATCGCATCATCGACCTGCCGCTCGGTCGCCGGCAGATGCTGAAAATCATGCTGCCGGTCGAGCAAGCGCTGTCGATGAGCTTCCTCACCGCCGACGCGCTCGACCGCGCCGAAGCCGGCAGCCAGGATGCGGCGGCGCTCTTGCGCATTCTCACGCCGACGCTGAAGTTCCGCGCCACGCGCGACGCGCGAAAGGTCTGCGGCGATGCGCTCGAGATGCGCGGCGGCATCGGCTATATCGAGGAATTCGCCACCGCGCGCCTGCTGCGCGATGCGCATCTCGGCTCGGTCTGGGAAGGCACCGGCAACATTGTCGCGATCGATGCGCTGCGGCGCGCGGTCGGCCGTCATGGCGCGGAGTCCGCGCTCGCGGCCGATCTGCATGCCCGGCTCGACGACAGCGCCTCCGTGCCACAGGCCTGGCGCGATAATCTGCGCCGCCTCACCGATCGCGCCGTCGGCTTCGCACGAGAGGTCGCGGCCAAGGTCGAATACGAGGCCGATGCGCGGCGCGCCACCAGCCTGCTCTATCATGTCGCGAGCGCCGTCGCGCTCGCCTGGGAATCGCATCGCATCCACGACATGCGCGGCGACGCGCGCCGGCTGCTGCTGTCGCGGCTCGTGATCGACCATCGCGTCCTGCCGAGCGATCCGTTCCGGCTGACGGAAAATCCAGTGCAGCAGAAGATCGCCGCGCTGCTGCTCGGCGATCGCGACGCCACCATGAGTGAGGTTGGCGAACTGTTTCTGGCGGCGTAGGCTCCTTTCACCTCTCCCATAGGGAGAGGTGAGGAATGCACTCAACGAAACAGCATGAGGAAACACCGATGAAGGCCGCCGTCCTCTATGAAGTCAATCAGCCGCTCGTCATCGAGGACATCAGCCTGCCGAAGCCTGGCCCGCGCGAGGTCCTGATCCGCACCGCAGTCGCCGGGCTCTGTCATTCCGATCTGCACTTCATGGAAGGCCTCTATCCGCATCCGCTACCTGCGGTGCTTGGGCACGAGTCCGCCGGCGTGGTCGAACAGGTCGGCTCCGACGTCACTTACGTCAAGCCGGGCGATCACGTCGTCACCTGCCTCTCGGTCTTCTGCGGCACTTGCGACAATTGCACGACGGGGCGCACCGTGCTCTGCACCGACACGACGGTGAAGATGCTGCCGGGCGTCTCCGACCGGATGCAGTGGGCGAAGCCTGAGAAGCTGCACCAGTTTCTCAACCTCTCGTCGTTCGCTGAGCAGATGCTGGTGCACGAGAACGCGATCGTCAAAATCCGGAAGGAAATGCCGCTCGATCTCGCCGCGCTGATCGGCTGCGGCGTGATCACCGGCTACGGCGCGGTGGTGAACACGGCAAAGGTGACGGCCGGCGAGACCGTGGCGGTGATCGGCTGCGGCGGCGTCGGCATGGCCGCGATCAACGGCGCGCAGATCGCCGGCGCCGGCCGCATCATCGCCATCGACACCAATCCGGCCAAGCTGCAGCTCGCGACCAAGCTGGGCGCGACCGACATCATCAATCCCGCCGATGGTGACGTCGTGAAGCAGGTGCGCGATCTCACCAATGGCGGCGTGCATCATTCCTTCGAGGTGCTCGGCCGCAAGGAAACCGCCGAGCAGGCGTTCGGCATGCTTGCCTCCGGCGGCACCGCTACCATCGTCGGCATGATCCCGTTCGGACAGAAGATCGAGCTGCACGGCTTCGACTTCCTGCGCGAGCGCAAGATCCAGGGCTCCTCGATGGGCTCCAACCATTTCCGCGTCGACATGCCACGCCTGGTCGACTTCTACCTGCGCGGCCGGCTGCACCTGGAGGACTGGATCTCGGCCAAGCTGAAGCTAAGCGAGATCAACGAGGGCTTTGCCAACATGAAAGCCGGCAAGACGCTGCGCAGCGTGATCGTGTTCGATAGCTGACACAACGACTGTGTCATCGCCCGGCCTTGACCGCGCGATCCAACACCCGCGGCGGAACTTGCGTGAACGACCGCCGCGGAGTAGCGGATGCTCCGCCTTCGCGGGGCATGACAGCGCTGAGGATGCCGGCTGTGTGCCCAACTCAGCGTGACACGTGCGCCGACACCGCCAGCCACTTGCCGTTCTGCTTCGCCCAACAATCGGTATATCGTCCGGTAGCATACTGGCCGTCCGCCATGGTGTAGCTCGTCTCGGCGTGGATGATGGCGAAATCGCCCATGATGCGGATGATGACGTCATGCGCGTGCAAATTGCGGATCGCGATCGGCCGCGCCGTCTGTTCCAGGAAGGCTGTGCGATCGACCAGCGTCTTGTCGGGATTGGAGCAGTAGAACTCCGGCGCCAGGATCTCGTCGAAGCGCTTGACGTCGCAGTTCTGGACCGAAGCGACATAGTCGCGGTTGAGCGCGGTGAGCTGTTCGAGATCGTTGCTCATGACCTCTCTCTCCTGCCATCCGAGATGCCCGTAGCGCTAGCCCCGGAATCTCGATGTTGTTTTTCCGCCGTCATTGCGAGCGAAGAGAAGCAATTCAGAAATGTCTCTGCGGGTACAGTCTGGATTGCTTCGTCGCAAGAGCTCCTCGCAATGACGGAAAGCGACTAGTCATTGAACAAAGGCGGCGGCACGAACCCGCCGAACTCGCGCTCGATCAGCTCGGCGAGCTTCAGCGGCGTGCGATCCTCGAGGAAAGGCCCGATGATCTGCACGCCCACCGGCAGGCCGTCCTTCGACAGGCCGAGCGGAATGGCCGTTGCGGGCAAGCCCGTCAGTGTGGCGATGCCGGGCCAGGCAAGCTGGTCCGGATAGGCAAAGTCCTTGCCGTCGATATTGATCCGGCGCGTCTCCTGCTGGGGCGAATGATCATGCGGATAGGCCGCCGTCGGCATGATCGGACAGATCACCGCATCGAATGTCCGGAACAATTGCCGCCATTGCGCGCGCAGCCCGGCGCGGGCGCCCTCGTCGAACACCCAGGCCTGGTGCGTGCAGGTCATGCCGCGCAGCCGTTCGGCGGCAAGGCTCTTGTCCTCTGGTGAGAGCTGTGCCGCTCCGGCACGTGCGCCGGCGAGAATGTCCGGCGAAAAGAAGGCGCCGAGAAAGCTCATCAGCATGCGCATGTAGAGGCGCGAGGCTTCCGTAAAATCGGGAAACAGCGGACTCTCACGTGCGACGCTGGCGCCCATGCTCGCCAATTGCCCCGCCAGCTTGTCGATCGCGCCGCGAATGTCGGCATTCGCGGGCAGCAACGGGTGACTGTCAATCACGAGCACACGGAAATCCTTCAGCGTGTGATGTCGCGCCTCCGGCAACGCAAGCCTGTATCCGATCCCGAGGTCCAGCGGATCGGGGCCTGCCATCACTTCCAGGAGCAGAGGCAGATCGGCCGCACTCCGCGCCATCGGACCGATCACCGCCATGTCGCGCTCCATCGGGATGGCGGGAAATGGCGGCGGCGTATGGCCGCGCGTCGGGCAGAGATTGTAGGTCGGCTTGTGCGCATAGACCCCGCAATGGAAGGCGGGCACCCGCAGCGAGCCGCCGATGTCGGAGCCGAGCGAGAGCGGTCCATAGCCGGCCGCCAGCGCCGCAGACGAGCCGCCCGATGAGCCGCCGGGGGTGCGGCCGACATCGAACGGATTGTTCGTGACACCATAGATGTCGTTGTAGCTCTGCCAATCCCCCAAGCCGACGGGAACGTTGGTCTTGCCGAGGATGATGCCGCCGGCGTTTTTAACCCGGGTGATCGACAGTGCATCTTCCGCCGGCTTGAAATCCTTCTGCGCGGTCCAGCCCCACGTCGTGGGCAGGCCGGCGACGTTGAAGGATTCCTTCACCGTGACGGGCAGGCCCAGCAGCGGTTTTCGTTCGCCGCGCGCCAATGCGGCGTCCGCCTCGCGCGCCGCAACAAGCGCGCGATCAAAATCGCGCACGCAAATTGCGTTGATCTTGCCGTCGTGACGTTCGATGCGGTCGATCGCGTCCCGGGTGAGCTCGACCGCGGAGACCTTCTTGGCGGTCAACGCGCTCGACAGCTCGACTGCGCTCTTGAAACTCCATTGCGATTTGGCCAAGGCATGCTCCTGTTCTTATTTTCGGAGGATGATGCGCAGTTTGGCCCAATGCCGCAACGGCTGTTTGATCGCGGTTGACGCTGTCATGCCCGCCGTGGCGGGGCATGACAGCATCAGATAAGGCTGAAAGGGCCTTACAGCTGACCGAGCAGCGTATCGCCGCCGGAGACCTCGACCTTGCCGGGCATAGCCTCGAGATTCAGCTTCTTCACCACGCCGTCCTCGACCAGCATCGAATAGCGCTTGGAGCGGATGCCGAGGCCGTTGGCCGAGGCGTCCAGCTCCATGCCGATCGCCTTGGTGAAATCGGCATTGCCGTCGGCGAGGAAGATGGCCTCGTCGCGCTGATCGGTGTCGCGCTTCCAGGCGTTCATGACGAAGGCATCGTTGACGGAGACGATGGCGATGGTGTCGACGCCCTTGTCCTTGATGGCGTACGCGTTGAGGAAGATGCTCGGCAGATGCATCTTGTGGCAGGTGCCGGTATACGCGCCGGGCACCGCGAACAGCGCCACCTTCTTGCCCTTGAAGATATCGTCGGTGGTCTTCACCTGCGGACCTTCCGCCGTCATCACACGGAATTTCGCCTCGGGCAGCTTGTCGCCAACTTGGATGGTCATCGTCAGTCTCCCTGAATATCGGTCCCGCCTTTTAGACCGTGGCGCGGGCCTGCACAATATTTGCGGGCGGCGGAAGCGCCGAGGCCCCCGGTCGTTCACCGTGATGTCATCAGCCTGCAAAACCGCCGCCGTCGAGGAAGGCCTGCTCTTCCACAGTCGTGTCACGGCCGAGAAGGCGATTGCGGTGGGGGAAGCGGCCGAAACGCTGGATGATGTCGGCGTGCTCGCGAGCGTATTTCAGGTTCTCGGCATTGTCGGTGTTTTGAAACAGCGCAACGCAATGCAGCTGGTCGCTCAGGTGCTCGGAATGCATGAAGGGCAGATAGAGGAATTCGAGCAGGATGGGATCGACCTTGCGATCTGTGCCCCTTTCGATGGCGCGGCGGGCAACATCGCGCGCAAGCGTATCGCTGGCAAAGGCTTGCGGCGTGCCGCGGAACATGTTGCGGGGGAACTGGTCGAGCACGATGACCAGCGCGAGCGCGCCCTCGTCACTCGTCTCCCATGATGCGAGCTCACCGGCGGCCGCCTTCTGCCACAGGCCGAGAAAGCGGCGCCTGACCTCTGCGTCGAAAGCGTTGTTGCGCTCATACCAGCGCTCGCGGCCGGCCTCGCGCCAGAAGGCGAGAACGTCGGATGGCGTGATGTCGCCGACCTCCAGCATGAATGAAAGCGGCCTTACGCCGCCTCCGCCTTCTTCTCGTCGCGGAGCTGCCGGCGCAGGATCTTGCCGACATTGGTCTTCGGCAGGTCGGTGCGGAATTCGATGTGCTTGGGCACCTTGTAGCCGGTGAGCTGCTCGTGACAGAACTTGATCACGTCCTCGGCCGTGAGGTTGGGGTCTTTCTTGACCACGAACGCCTTCACCGCTTCGCCCGATTTGGAATCGGGGATGCCGATCACGGCGCATTCGAGCACGCCAGGATGGGTCGCGATGACTTCCTCGATCTCGTTGGGATAGACGTTGAAGCCGGAGACCAGGATCATGTCCTTCTTGCGATCGACGATCTTGGTGTAGCCTTTCTCGTCCATTACGCCGATGTCGCCGGTGCGGAAAAATCCGTCAGCGGTCATCACCTTGGCAGTCTCCTCCGGCTTGTTCCAATAGCCTGACATCACCTGCGGACCCTTGGCGCAGATTTCGCCGGGCTGGCCGAGCGGGACCTCGTTGCCGTCGTCGTCGCGGATCGAGATCCAGGTCGAAGGCACGGGGATGCCGATCGTGCCCGAGAACTCTGTTGCCGTCGCCGGGTTGCAGGTCAGCGTCGGCGAGGTCTCCGACAGGCCGTAGCCTTCGGCGATGAAGCAGCCGGTGATCGCCTTCCACTGCTCGGCGACGGGGCGCTGCACCGCCATGCCGCCGCCGTTGGAGATCTTCAGCTTGGAGAAGTCGAGCTTCTTGAAGTCGGGATGATGCATCAGGCCGTTGTAGAGCGTGTTCACGGCCGGGAAGCTGTTGACCTGGTATTTGGCCAGCTCCTTGACGAAACCGGCGATGTCGCGCGGATTGGGGATCAAGAGATTGCAGCCACCGGCGCGCACCGCGAGCAGGTAGCAGGCCGTCAACGCGAAGATGTGATAAAGCGGCAGCGCACAGACGATCATGAGCTGATCGACATGCGGCGGCGCGGCGAGCGCCGGCTGGAGCCAGGCGTCGTTCTGCAGGACGTTGGCGACGATGTTGCGGTGGAGCAGGGTGGCGCCCTTGGAGACGCCGGTGGTGCCGCCGGTATATTGCAGGAACGCGACGTCGCCCGGCGAGAGTTTTGGCTTGCTGAAGGTCATGCCGCGGCCGGCGGAGAGCGCGTCGTTGAAGGACACTGCGCCCGGCAGCGACCAGGCCGGTACCATTTTCTTGAGGCGGCGGACGACGAGATTGACGATCACGCCCTTGAAGCCGAGCAGGTCGCCCATGCTGGCGACGATGACGTGCTTGACCTGTGTCTTCGCGATCACCTGCTCGACCGTGTGGGCGAAATTCTCCAGCACGATGATGGCCTCGGCGCCGGAATCCTTGAGCTGATGCTCGAGCTCGCGCGGAGTATAGAGCGGGTTGACGTTGACCACCGCGAAACCGGCGCGCAGCACGGCGGCGGTCGCGACCGGATATTGCAGTACGTTCGGCATCATGAGGGCGACCCGCGCGCCGCGCTGCAGCCCGCGGCCCTGCAAATAGGCGGCGAGCGCGACTGACATCTGGTCGAGGTCGCGATAGCTGATCGACTTGTCCATGCAAATGAACGCCTTGCGGTCGGCGAACCTGGTGAAGCTCTCCTCCAGCAGGTCGACCAGCGATGCGTATTGCGTCGGCTCGATATCGGCGGGCACGCCGGGCGGATATTGCTTGAGCCAGATGCGCTCCATGGAAACTCCCCTCATCTAACTGAGCCCGTTGTGTCTCGGGCTTGCCTCGTTGCCGTCAGTATCGAGCCTGCCGGAACGGGTGGCAAGCCGTCGAGGCTTAGGGCAAAGGTCGGGGAGTAGCTACCGGAATCCTCACTGAGCGCGCTGCCGCAGGTGCGAAGTGCGGGCGCGGTCCAGCCGCGAGTGGCCGTTAACTGTTGTTGGCCGGCTTGGCGGCGGCAGGCTTGGTCGCGGCCTTGGGCTTGGCGGGCTTGGGAGCCTGATCGCCGCTTGCCGCCGGTTTCTCGGCGGGTTTCGCCGCCGCATCGTGCTTCGCTGCGGCATGCTTGGTCCCGGCCGGCTTGGCTGCGGCCTTCGCGTCGCTCTTGGTATCGCTCTTGGCCTCAGGCTTGGCAGCCGGCTTCGCCGCCGCTGTCTTGGATTCCTTGCTTGCGTCCTTATTCCCGTCCTTCGGCTTGGCGGCGGCGTCAGGCTTCTTGGCGACGCGCGACTTCTTGCCACGCGGCTTCGCCACCGTCTGTTGGTCGGCATCGGCCGCGACCGCGGCGATTAGCGCCGTGCCGGTGCGGGTCGGGCCGGTATAGACCAGCACGGGCTCCGTGGCCGCCGGAGCAGAGGCCATCAACTCGGAGGCCTTCATCAGGGGCGGCTGAAGGCCGGCCGTGAAGAAAGTGACCTGGGCTTCGCCGCCGGTGGCCGAGGCCGATCCGGTCGCCCCGCCATTGGCCGCGATCAACGCATCGTCGTCGTCGCTGGCCGGCCGCTTGCGGTTGGGTCCGCACATCTCGTCGCGCAGGTTCGGCGGCGAGGCGTCAACCGGCACGAGATTGTCGACGGTGCCGAGCGAGGGTCGTAGCCAGGTGAGATTGTCTTGAGCGAAGCCGCGCTCGAGCAACTGCGCCGCCTTCACCGCGCGCGCGGTGCCGGAATTGGCGCCCAGCACCACCGCGATCAGCCGGCGGCCGTTGCGCGTGGCCGATGCCACGAGATTGTAGCCGGAGGCGCAGATGAACCCGGTCTTGAAACCGTCGGCGCCGGGATAGCGGCCGATCAGCTTGTTGAAATTGCCGGTGATGCGCTTGCCGAAGCGGATCGCCGGGATGTGCACGAAGTACTCGTATTCCGGCAGGTCGCGCAGGAACGCGCGCGCCAGGATTCCGAGATCGCGCGCGGACGTGATCTGGCCGTCGGCGGGCAGGCCGTTCGGATTGACGTAGCTCGTCTGCGTCATGCCGAGCTTCTTCGCGGTGTCGTTCATCATCGCGGAGAAGCCGTCGATCGATCCGCCGACGCCTTCGGCAAGCACCACGGCCATGTCATTCGCCGACTTGACCATCATCATCTTCAGGGCGTTGTCGACCGTGAGCTGCGTTCCCGGGCGGAAACCCATCTTCGATGGCGACTGCGAGGCTGCCGTCGGCGACACCGTGAGCAGCGTGTCGAGCGTGAGCCTGCCGTCCTTGACCGCCTTCAGCGTCACATAGGCGGTCATGATCTTGGTAACGGACGCAGGGTACCATGGAATGGTCGCATTATCGGCCTGCAACACCTTGCCGCTGTCGGCCTCGATCAGCAGCAGCGCTTCGGCGCTCGCCGCGCGCGGAGCGAGCAATGCGGCGCATGCGAGGCTCGCAGCGAACAGGTTGAACAGCGACTTGCGAAGCAGCGGGCGAAGGGCGTGCACTATCCGATTCCGGTCCTTGGAGACCCCCCGGTTCCGGGCGGTTCTCGTGATCTGATGTTCGGTTTTGAAATCCAGCGCCGCCGCTTGCGGCGTCGCAAACCTATACCGGCTGATGCCTCGAGAATAGGGGGACCGGTGCGGTATTCCGCAATGAAATAGGCCGAATTTCGACGGTCCTATGGGGACTTGCTACGGGGATTTGACCGTGATCGCGGCAGTCTCTGCCGCCGTCACGCTGGCTCGTGCGTTTTCCTGAACCATGAACTGGGCCCTGGCGAGCTCGGCGAAATGGCCCCCTTTGGCCACGAGTTCATCGAAAGTTCCGCTTTCGATCACCCGGCCGGTCTCGAACACCAGGATCCGCGTGGCGTTGCGGATGGTGGATAGGCGGTGGGCGATCACGAAGGTGGTCCTGCCCTTCATCACTTCGTCGAGAGCGGTATTCACCTTGGCCTCGGTGACGGCGTCGAGCGCGCTGGTCGCCTCGTCCAGGATCAGGATCGGCGGATCTTTCAGCAGCGCGCGGGCGATCGACAGCCGCTGCCGCTCGCCGCCAGAGAGCATGCGGCCGCGTTCGCCGGCATTGGTCTCGAAGCCGCCGCTGCGCTCGATGAAGTCGAGCGCCTGCGCGCGCTCGGCCGCCTTGCGCATCTCGTCTTCGGTCGCATCCGGCTTGCCGACCAGCAGATTCTCCGCAATCGAGCGATTGAACAGCAGCGCCTCCTGGAACACCACGCCGATGTTCCGCCGCAGCGATGTTAGCGTGATCCCGCGCACGTCCATGCCGTCGATCCGGATGAAGCCGGATTGCGGGTCGAAGGCACGGTGCAAGAGGGCGATCGCGGTCGACTTGCCGGCGCCGGTCGGACCGACCAGCGCGATGGTCTGGCCGGGCAGCGCCGTGAACGAGAGGTCCTCGACCGCCGGGCGCTTGCCGTCATAGGAGAAGGTGACGTCGTTGAACTCGACAAGGCCGGAGAGCCTGCCGGCATCGATCGCGTCGGGGCGGTCGTGCACGGCGGGTACGGCATCGAGCACATTGAAGAATTCGCGCAGTCGCGGCGCCTCCATGAACACGTTGTTGATGAAGCTCACGACCTGTTCGAGCCTCTGGATCAGCATCGTCGCGAAACTCACGAACATCACGATCTCGCCGACGGATGTCAGCCCCCGGTCGTGCAGCGCGATACCTATGGTGAAGATCGTGAGCACCGTGATGGTGGTCGAGGCGCGCGTGATGACGGTGACGAGCGCCCACCATGACAGCACCGGCATCTGCGCGGCCAGCAACTCGTCGGCGACGGAGCGCAGCCCTTTGACCTCGGATTCGACGCGGACAAAGCTCTGCACCAGCGCGACGTTGCCGAGCGCATCGGAGGCGCGCGCTGACAGCTCGCTGTAGTGCTCCTCGACCTCCATCTGCATGCCGAAGGTCTTGCGCACCACGAAGGTCGTCAGCGCGGTGAAGACAATGCAGAGCACGAACAGCAGGATCGCGAGCCGCCAGTTCAGGTAGAGCGACAGCGGCAGCAGCACCACGACCGAGAGGATCGCGGCAAAATGCTCGCGGAAGAAGCCGAGCCATAGCCGCCACAGCGCGTCGGTGCCGTTGAGCATCACCTTCATCAGCCGGCCCGAATGGGTGCCGGAGTGGAAGGTCAGCGGCAGTTGCAGGATGTGCTCGAAATAGTCGGTCAGCACCGCCTGGCGCTGGCGGTGCGAGAGCCGATCGGCCTGCAAGGCCACGAGCGCGCTGCATGCAATGGTGAACAGCCCGAACACGACCCAGGCGGCCAGGAACGGCCAGGCCGAGTTCGAGCCGGCCACCGACTTGCCCGAGAGCACGTCGATGATCCGGCCGAACAGCACGGGCTCGGCGAATTGCGAGCCCGCCAGCAGCAGATTGGCAATCGCGAGCAGCCAGCCCAGCCGCGCTTCCTTGCCGAGCAACTCAAGAACGCGGGTGTAGAGACGGAGGATGGACATGCGGGCGAGGAACTCGGCGACGACGGACTTCGTATTCTAAGCAGGGATGCCGGCGAGATACAGCGGAAGCTTTCAGTTTTGCTCAGTTGATCACCCGTCCGGCCAGCGGCGGCAGGAATTGGTCGTCGAAGATCTCGGCCGCCGCCGGTCGATTGCGGAATTTGAAGTCCTGCGCGACCTGGCCGATCGAGCGCTCGAGGCGCGCCGGGTCGACGCCGCCGAGGCCGTTGCGCCTGACCTCGTCGGTCAGGATGTTGTCAGCGAGTGCGGTGCGCAGGCGCTCCAGCTCCAGGTTGCGGTCGCCGTCCTCGATGCGGCTGGCGGCCTCCTCCGCCGCGCGCCCCGGCTCCATCACGGTTGCGTTGACGCCCGCGATCAAGGCGCGGACGAAGCCCTTCACGGCATCCGGCTTTGCTGCGGCGAAGGGGGGATTGACCACCACGGCGAAGCCGTAGGCTTCGCAGCCGTAATCCGCATAGCGCAGCACGACGAGATCGGCCGCGGGCACGCCGCGGTCGCGCAGGTTCACCGCCGACAGGTAACTGAAGCCGGCGACCGCATCGACCTGGCCCGCGGAGAGGATCGGCTCGCGCACCGCCGCACTGATCTTGTGGAATTTGACCCGCGATGCATTGATGCCGTTCTGCTGCGCCAGTGCCGGCCACAGCCGCATCGACAGGTCGCTGTCGGCGACGCCGACGGTCTTGCCGTCGAGATCGGACAGGAGGTGGATGCCGCGGCTCTTGCGCGCGACGATCGCATAGGGCGCGCGGTTGAACAGCACGAACACGGCCTTGATCGGCGCCGCATGGTCTTTGTCGCGAAAGCGGATCAGCTCGTTGATGTCGACGAGCGCGAGCTCGCTGTCGCCCTTGGCGAGGCGCGCGAGGGCTTCCGACGATCCGGCTGCGGTGTTGAAGGACACGCTGAGATGCTCGGCGCCGAACCTGCCGTCCTTTGCGGCCAGGAAGAACGGCGCCATGCTCGCGTCCAATGGGCGATCGAAGGTGAAGTGAATTGCAACGGATGGGGCGACGGTCTCGGCCACGCTCACATCGCGTGCAATTAGTGTCGCAAGCGAAATCGAGAGAGCCAGCAGGCAACGAAGAGCGATCGTCTTGAATTCCGACATCAATTGCGCCGGTCCGGCATTGTTATGGTTTCGTGACGCTCGCAGCGCCGGCTGGCGATCAGTCTTTCCGCGCCAACATGAACGGCGGATGAGCGGCGATTGCGGCATCGTTACGCAACCCCGTTCAGCTTGTGTTGGGGTTGGGGAACCCAACTTAGGTTATGCGGGTTTGAGAGGCATGAGCCTGTCCGCAGGCGTCCATTCCAGGTCCCAAAGGAGGGCCCAAGATATGTTTGAGCGATTCTCCACGTTTGCGGGCCGAAAGGCCGTTCTTGCCACCGCGACGGCGCTGGCGCTGACCGCGATTGCTCCGACCGCTTCATACGCCGGCGGCCGCCACTGGCATGGCGGCGGAGGCGGCGTGGCCGCAGCTGCAGCTTTGGCCGCCATCGGCACAGGTCTCGCCATTGCCGCCACCCGTGATGCCTATGCCTATGACTACGATCCGGGTTATGGCTATTACGGCGGGCCAGTCTATTACAGCCGCCCTGCTTACGGTCCCTATTATGGTCCGGGCCCCAACTACCAATATCAGCGCTATGGCGGAACGGCTCCGTCCGAGTTCTGCGGCCAAGGCTATTACACCAACTGCTACTAGCCGCCGGCCCTATGCGCAACGCCGACAGGCCGTCGCGCTTGCTGCGCCGGCCTGTCGTTGCTTTTATTGCCGGGCGTTAACGCGCTCGCCATTGCTTTAGAGTAGTTTGAGTACCATGAGTGATTCGCTTGAGCGGCTATATCTGGCTGTGCTCGCGGCCAGAGATCTTGATCCGGCAACATCGCGCACGGCCCGGCTGTTTCAGCGCGGCCCTTCCAAAATGGCGAAGAAACTGGCCGAAGAGGCCATCGAGGTCGTGATCGATGCGGTCAATGGCGATAGCGAGGCCGTGATCCGGGAGAGCGCCGATCTGCTCTACAATCTTACCGTGCTGTGGGCGTCGGCGGGGGTGCGTCCCGAGGACGTCTGGCGGGAGATGACGCGGCGTGAAGACATGCTCGGCATCGCCGAGAAGCTGCCGAAATCACCGGTGAAATTGCCCAAAGTTGCGTCACCGCGCATTGCCTCAAGGCGGCCAATTGTCGCGATCGAGGGCCGTGCCGCGCGAAAGCGCCACTAAAGCGCGACGAAAACGTCACAAAACTCGCGATGGACAAATCCGTCCCATGGTGCTTCATCGCGGCGCCATGCTGAAACGTATCTACGACTGGTGCATCGACGCCGCCCACAAGCCCTACGCGCTCTGGATCATGGGAGCCGTGTCCTTCGCCGAAAGCTCGTTCTTTCCGGTCCCCCCGGATGTGATGCTGATCCCGATGTCGCTGGCGCGCCCGCAGCGCGCCTGGGTCTATGCGGCGATCTGCACCGCGACCTCGGTGCTCGGCGGCATCGTCGGCTACGCCATCGGCGCGCTGCTGTTCGACTCGGTCGGCCAATGGTTGATCCAGGTCTATGGCCTCGGCGGCAAGGTCGATGCTTTCCGCGCCTCCTATGCGGAATGGGGTGCGATCATCATCCTGCTCAAGGGGCTGACGCCGATCCCCTACAAGCTCGTCACCATCACCTCGGGCTTTGCCGGCTACAACATCGTCCTGTTCATCTTGTGCTCGATCGTCGCGCGCGGCGGACGCTTCTTCGTCGTCGCGATCCTGCTCAACCGCTACGGCGACTGGATCCGGGTCAGGATCGAGAAGCATCTCGGATTGTGGGTCGCGATCGGCGCGATCGTGCTGGTGCTCGGCTTCGTCGTCGCGATCAAGTTGATCTAAGGGTGCGGCGGCTTTGCCACCGGGCCGGCTTCGGCTACGGTTGCCGTCATGATGGGTCGATCCGGCAATCCGGTCCTGCGGCTGGGGACGCTGATATTCGTCGTGCCTTGGCTCCTGCTTCGTGCCGCCACGCCGGCGTGGACGCAAGCTGCGCCCGCGCTCGGCCTCCAGGAGCAGGGGACGCAGGCCGCGCCGCCGCCGTCGACGCCCGCTCCTTCGGCGCCGCCGGCGCGCGAGGAAAATCCCGGGCTGATCAACGAAATGGGCAAGCTGTTCGACAAGCTGCCCTCGATCCTGCCGCCGATCAAAAGCCCGGGCGAGACCATGAACGATTTGTCGCGACTGGCGAAACCGTCCACCATGGTCTCGGGGCGCGTGGCCTGTCCGGCCTCCGCGAACGGCGCGCCCGACTGCAAGCAGGCGGCCGACCAGCTCTGCCAGAGCAAGGGCTATAAGGAAGGCAAGAGCCTGAACGCCGACTCCGCCGAGAAATGCTCGGCCAAGGTCCTGATTCCGGGCCGGCAACGCAAGCCGGACGATTGCCGCACCGATACTTTCGTGACCAGCGCGCTATGCCAGAACTGACGTGATCGACGTTGCGCGCATGCAACAAGGAGCGCCTATGAGCCGTACGGAGCAGGACTTCCTCGGGCAGCGTGACATCGCCGACGACATCTATTACGGCGTCCAGACCATCCGCGGGAAGGAGAACTTCCACATCACCGGCATTCCGATGAACCAGGAGCCTTACTTCGTGAAGGCGCTTGGTTACGTGAAGAAGGCGGCCGCCATGGCCAATCGCGATCTCGGCGCGATCGACGCCAAGGTTGCGGACGCGATCATCCTGGGCTGCGACCGCGTGATTGCCGGCGATATGATGGACCAGTTCGTCACCGACTTCATCCAGGGCGGTGCTGGCACATCGACCAACATGAACGCCAATGAGGTGATCGCCAACCTCGCGCTGGAATCGCTCGGCTTTGCGAAGGGCGATTACCAGCACGTCAGCCCCAACGATCACGTCAATTACGGCCAGTCCACCAACGACACCTATCCGACCGCCTTTCGCCTGGCGCTGATCCTGCGGCTCGAGAGCTACATGACGGCGTTGCGCCAGCTCCAGGAAGCTTTCTTCGCCAAGGGCCGCGAATTCGATCGTGTGCTGAAAATGGGCCGCACGCATCTTCAGGACGCGGTGCCGATGTCGCTGGGGGCCGAATTCCGTGGATGGGGCACCACGATCGGCGAGGAGGTCGATCGCATCTCCGAGGCCCGTGCGCTGCTGCGCGAGATCAATCTCGGCGCCACTGCGATCGGCACCTCCGTCACCGCCGCCGTCGGCTATCCCAAGCTCGCGGTCCGGCACCTGAGCGCGCTGACCGGCGTCGAGTTTGTTCTCGCCGGCGATCTCGTCGAGGCGACCTCCGATACCGGCGCCTATGTGCAGCTCTCGGGCGTCCTCAAGCGCACCGCCAGCAAGCTGACGAAGATCTGCAACGACATCCGCCTGCTCGCCTCCGGTCCGCGCGCCGGCTTCAACGAGATCAACCTGCCGCAGCTTCAGCCGGGCTCTTCGATCATGCCTGGCAAGGTCAATCCCGTCATCCCGGAGGTGGTCAACCAGACCAGCTTCCTGGTCATCGGCCTCGACACCACCGTGACGCTGGCCGCAAGCGCCGGCCAGCTCCAGCTCAACGTGATGGAGCCGGTGATCTCGTTTGCGCTGTTCTTCTCGATCCGCACCATGGAGCGCGCGGTCAACAGCCTGCGCGAAAATTGCGTCGTCGGCATCACTGCCAACGAGGAGCACACCCGCAACATGGTGCTGAACTCGCTCGGTATCGTCACGGTGCTGAAGCCCCTGCTCGGCTACAAGCAATGCGCCGAGATCGCACGCGAGGGCTACAAGAGCGGCAAGTCGCTGCACCAGATCGTGGTAATCGAGCGCAGGCTGCTGACGCAGGAGAAATGGGACGAGATGTTCTCGTTCGAGCGGCTGATCAATCCGGATTTGATTTCGTAGCTGTCGGCCATCCGCAGCTCTCGCCTGGATTGCGAGGAGCCCTTGCGACGTAGCAATCCAGCGTCTCTCGGCGCAGATAGTCCGGATTGCTTCGCGTCGCTCGCACTGACTTATGAAGCGCGAATTCCGCGCCTTGGAATTGCGGTAACCGCATTCGCCACGGCGCCAAAACGCAATACTTGACAGTGGAAAGATTGCCTTGTTGGTATAATCCCAACCGTGTGACCGCCAAGAGAGGACCGTTCCGCAATGTCCATGCCTGCCTTGTTTAAGGGGCGCCTGTCGATCCCGGTGATCGGTTCGCCGCTGTTCATCATCTCGGTGCCTGATCTCGTGATCGCGCAGTGCAAGGCGGGTGTGGTCGGCTCGTTTCCGGCGCTGAACGCGCGGCCGCCGGAATTGCTCGACGAATGGCTGGCGCGGATCACCGAGGAACTCGCGGCCTATGACCGCGCGCATCCCGACAAGCCGTCGGCGCCGTTCGCAGTCAACCAGATCGTGCACAAATCGAACAACCGGCTCGATCACGACATGCAGCTCTGCGCCAAGTACAAGGTGCCGATGATCATCTCCTCGCTCGGGGCGCGCGAGGAGCTGAACCAGGCCGTGCACGGCTGGGGCGGCATCGTCTTCCACGACGTGATCAACCAGAAATTCGCGCACAAGGCGATCGAGAAGGGCGCCGACGGCCTCATCCTGGTTGCGGCCGGCGCCGGCGGCCATGCTGGCACCATCTCGCCGCTCGCCTTCGTCGCCGAGACGCGAAAATGGTTCCACGGGCCGATCGCGCTGTCGGGCGCGATCGGCAACGGCAAGGCGATCCGCGCCGCGCGCATCCTCGGTGCAGATTTCGCCTATATCGGCTCGGCCTTTATTGCGACCAAGGAAGCCAACGCCGTCGACAAGTACAAGGAGATGATCGCCGGCTCGAGCGCCGACGACATCGTCTATTCCAACCTCTTCACCGGGGTGCACGGCAATTATCTGAAACCCTCGATCCTCGCCGCCGGGATGGATCCGGACGACCTGCCGACCTCCGATCCCTCCAAGATGAACTTCGGCACCGACGCCTCCGGCGAACGCGCCAAGCCGAAGGCCTGGAAGGAGATCTGGGGCTCGGGCCAGGGCATCGGCAGCGTCGAGGGCATCGTGCCCGCCGCCGAAATGATCGCGCGCTTCAAGAAGGAATACGACGAAGCGATCGATCCGCCGTTGTAATCGCGCCGAGCTCGAGTGCAGCATGCCTCCCATCTACCGCGTCGACGGCAACAGCGTCGTCACCAGCCCGGACGCCGCCGGACCCTGGGACCGTCGCATGCAGCACGGCTCGGCGCCGGCATCGCTGGTGACGTGGGCGGCCGAACGCATTCCGACGCCGATGCCGATGGATATCGCGCGCGTCACGATCGATCTGATGCGTCCGGTGCCGGTGGCGCCGCTCTCGATTGTGACCGAGGTCCTGCGCGAGGGCCGCAAGATCCAGCTCTGCGAGATCAAGCTGCTGGCCGATGGTGTGCAGGTCGTCGGTGCGACCGTGCTCAAGATCAGACGCCAAGCACTGTCGCTGCCCGAGGACGTCAAGGAGCTAGCGGTGACGCTGCCCTCGCCGGAGGACTCCCTGGCCGAGGACGGTCACGCCGCCACTAGCCCGTTCGTGCGCTCGGTCTCGATGCGTGCAGCGCGCGGCCGCTTCGGTCAAGCCGGCGCCGGCGCCATCTGGTTTCGCGTTGATCATCCGCTGATCGAGGGCGAGGCGATCTCGCAGGCCATGCGCGCCGTGGTCGCCGCCGATTTCTCCAACGGCACCGCCTCGACGCTGGATTTCCGCGCCTGGACCTACATCAACGCCGACCTCACCATCAGCTTCGCACGTCAGCCGGTCGGCGAGTGGATCCTGCTCGATGGCGACTCCTGGATCGGCCCAGAAGGCGCGGGGCTGGCAATGTCGCGCTTGGCTGACCGGCAAGGCTATTTCGGCCGGGCGGTGCAGAGCCTGGTGATCGAGAAGCGGTGAGGGGGCAAGCCCGCGCCCCAGCTTCGCTGTCATGCTCCGCGAAGGCATGGACGCTGCGTCGCATCTCGCGACATTCGCTCACCCCACCATCCGGTCGCGCCCGCTCCAGAAGCTGGCGCGCAGCACCTTCTTGTCGACCTTGCCGACGCCGGTCATCGGCAGCTGCTTGACGAACTGGATCTGCTTGGGCGCGTGCGCCGAGCCCTTGCGCGTCTTCACCAGGTTGATCAACTCGTCCGGATCGGGCCTTGCGCCCTCGCGCGGCACGACAATGGCGGTGACGGCCTCGCCCCATTTCTCGTCGGGAATGCCGACGACAGCGACCATGGCGATGTCGGCATGCTGCGACAGCACGTCTTCGACTTCGCGCGGGAAGATGTTGAAGCCGCCGGAGACGATCATGTCCTTCTTGCGGTCGAGGATGAACATGTAGCCACGCTCGTCCATGCGCGCAATGTCGCCGGTGTGGACCCAGCCGTTCTTCAGCGTATCGGCGGTGATGTCCGGCCGCTTCCAGTACTCCGCCATCACGTGCGGCGCGCGCACGCAGATCTCGCCCGGCTCGCCCGTCTTCACCTCCTGGTCGTTGTCGTCGAGGATCTTGACCTCGCAGGCCGCGATCGGGAAGCCGCAGGACAGGAACAGCTCCGGTGTCTTGGGATCGTGATCCGCCTTGCGCAGCACCGAGACGGGATAGCATTCGGTCTGCCCGTAAAGCTGCGAGAACACCGACCCGATGCGCTCGATGCCCTCGACCAGCCGGCTCGGCGACATCGCGGAGGCGCCATAAAGCACCAGCTCGAGCGAAGACAGATCGGTCCTGCCGAGCGCGGGATAATCAAGCAGCACATAGATCATGGTCGGCACGAGCAGCGTGAAGTTGATGCGCTCGCGCGCAATCGTCGCCAGCATGGCCTCGGGATCGAAACTCTTGAGCATGTGCACGGTGCCGCCGCGCATCAAGGTCGGCAGCACCTTCGTGCCCGCGACATGGCTGATCGGCGCGACCGTGAGATAGCGCGCGGCGTCGGGGATCTCGAAGTCGGCGAGGATCGCGCCGGCAGCTCCGGCGTTCTCGCGGTGATAGCGCAGCGCGCCCTTGGATTTACCGGTCGTGCCGCCGGTGTAGTTCGGCGTGGCGAGATCGTCGGGGCCGGCGAGGCACAGCGCGCTGGCGTGGCCCTCGATCTCGATCGCCTGCAAGAGATCGACGCCATAATCCGCGGATCCCATGGTGAAGACCGCCTTGAGCCGGCCGGCCTTCGCGGCGAGTTCGCCGCCGCGGTTGCGGAAGGCGGCCGCATCGACCACCAGCATCTCGGCCTCGGAATCCTCCAGCTGAAACAGCTGGTCGTCCAGCGATCCCAGAGGATGCAGCCAGGTGATGCAGAGCCGCGCCAATTGCGCAGCAACGCCCGCGCACCAGGTGTCGGCGCGGTTGGCGGTGAGGAAGGCGACGCGCGCGCCGGGCTGCAATCCAAGCCGCATGAACACAGCCTGCATGCGTCCGATCAGGTCGATGGTGCCCTGATAGCTCAGCGATCCCTCAGGCCAGGCGAAAGCGGTGCGGTCGGGATAGCGCGACAGTGCCCGTAGCGTCTGCGCACAAGCCGGGGACGATGCGTGGAGCGGATCGGACATATGCTTCCTGTTTCCTCGTTGCTTTGTCATCGGCTTCTGGCGTGCCAATGTTGCTGATGAGGCTAGCACAGCGAATGCGGGATGGAACGACGAAGCCCGCGCAGGGAGGCATGCATGCCGTCGGATCGACTGCAACGTTTCCGCGATCGTCTCGCTCTGCCGCTGATCGCGGCGCCGATGTTCCTGGTGTCGGGAGTCGAGCTGATGGTCGCGGCCTGCCGCAACGGCGTGATCGGCAGCTTTCCCAGCGCGAATTGCCGTAGCCCGGAACAGCTCGACCAATGGCTCACCGCGGTCGGAACCAGATTGCGGCAGCACGAAGAGCAAACCGGGCGCAAGGCGGCGCCGCTTTGCCCGAATCTGATCGTGCACCGTTCCAACGCGCGGCTGGAGCAGGATCTCGCCGTACTGCTGCGGCACAGGCCGGAGATTGTCATCACCTCGGTCGGCTCGCCCGCACAGGTCGCAAAGCCGCTGCATGACGCCGGCGCATTGGTGTTGGCGGATGTCGCCTCGATCCGCCACGCCG
This sequence comes from Bradyrhizobium sp. 154, assembly GCF_023073875.1. Classification (NCBI taxonomy): domain Bacteria; kingdom Pseudomonadati; phylum Pseudomonadota; class Alphaproteobacteria; order Hyphomicrobiales; family Nitrobacteraceae; genus Bradyrhizobium; species Bradyrhizobium sp. 154. Next base: position 6,438 of record NZ_JADPKG010000125.1, on the reverse strand, counting down.
AGCGTGCAGCGGAAGCCGGTGTGGACGGGCTGGTGCTGCTCACGGCAGGCGCCGGCGGGCAGACCGGCTGGCTCAACCCGTTCGCCTTTGTCCGCGCGGTGCGGGCATTCTACGACGGCATCATTGTGCTTGCGGGCGGCGTCAGCGACGGCCGCGCGCTGCATGCCGCCGAAGTGCTCGGCTGCGATCTCGCCTACATGGGCACGAAGTTCATCGCGACGCGCGAGAGCATGGCCGATGACCGCCACAAGCGGATGCTGGTCGAGAGCAGCGCCGACGACGTCCTGCTCACCACCGCCTTCACGGGACTGCAGACCAGCATGCTGAGGCCGTCGATCGTGGCCGCAGGTCTCGATCCCGACGACCTACCGGCGCACGGGGCGATCGACATCGCCAAGGACATCGACGTCGCCGCGCGCGAGAACCGGCCAAAACGCTGGCGCGACATCTGGAGTGCTGGGCATTCGACGTCGGGCGTGACAGACGTGGTGGCGGTGAGCGATCTCGTTGCGCAGACGCGCGCGGAATATCGCGAGGCCGGCGGGCGGTAGTCCCCGTACAAATCCGGAGGCGTAGAGAGGCGCCGTCTCCCGATCACGGTTAATCCCGCGCTCTTCCGTCCCGCTCACTTAACGGCAGATTAACCATCGCCCGCCAACAATCCCGTCACGGCCGCCAATCAGGACCGAGAGGGACAGGCGATGGACTTCAACTATCTCGACTGCAAGACAGCCGCGACGCTGGACGAAATCCGCGTTCGCGTGGCCCACGCGCTGGCCCGCCACCCGCTGTGCCGCAACGTCCGCTTCGACATCGTCAGCGTCCCTCGCACCCGCCGGGGCGGCAACTGGACCGTGACGCTGCAATCGGTTGAGCCGCGCGCGGTCTGGGAGGCCTCCGAGATCGTGGCCGACATCCAGGACGCCTACGATCTGGCGCGAGCTGCCTGATTCTCTTGAGTTTTCCGGGCGATGTCGCTGTAGTCCGCGCGATTGCCGCCGCAATGGCACGGTTGAGCCTTAATTATCGCCCAGTTTCCGGGCACTGATCACGTGGACTTGAAGCCGGGCGCGGAGGGACGTTTGTCCAAAGCCATCACCATCGTCGTGCTGACCTGTTTCCTGGTCCTCGGGGCTGCCACCAACGCCATTCTCGGGCGCGACAGCGTGCCTAGCGTCAGCGCCGAGATGATCTCGCAGACGCCTCCGGCCAAGCCGCTCGCGGCCAACCGCGCCGCCAAGGCCGACCGTCTGGTTCCGACGCTGGCACTGGCCTCGGCCGCGATCGAGCCGGTGCAGGTCGCCGCCGACAAACTCGCCCAGGCTCCGGTGCTGACCGAGCCGCTGCGCCAGGCCTTTGCCGCAGCCACGCCTTCCGATTTCCCGATGCCGAAGGCAAGTGCGCACCAAGCGCCCGCCGCAGCGGAGATTCCCGCCGTCGAGGTCCCGGCCAAGCCGAAAGTCGTGGCCAAGCCGCAGCCACAGAAATCCTATTCGCTGCTGTCCGACGCACAGATCGCGGGCATTAGGGATCGCCTGAAATTGTCCTCGTCGCAGGAATATTATTGGCCCTCGGTCGAGACGGCGCTCCGCAATGTCGTCCGCAAGATCTCGGCGAACAAGCTCTCCAATCCGAACGCGCCAGGCGTGCCGATCGATCCGAATTGCGACGAGGTCCAGCAGTTGAAGTCGGCCGCGATGCCGCTGCTGTTCCAGCTGCGTGATGACCAGAAAGAGGAAGTGCGCAAGCTCGCCCGCATCATCGGGCTGGAGAAGGTCGCGCAGCAGATCTGACCTCAGTTCCTTTGGGAACTGCTTCCGGATCAGGAACATCTGGCAATCAACGTGCGTTGCTCGCCCCAAAGAGGGAGTGGATCAATGCGCGCCTCGACAGCCTATTTCGTCGGTGCCGGAACCATAGTCGCGGCCATCGCCATTGGCCTTGGCGGCGGCATCGTCGCCGGCAACATCATGAATCCGGTCGCGCCCAAGCAGGGGCCCGATACCAGCAAGATGGCGCAACGCGCCGAAGTCGGCAGCGCGCCGGCAGCAACCAATGCACCGTCCGAGCGCGTCAATTATCTCACCGGTTCGCAAGCTTTCGGCGCGATCATTGCCGCACCGGCCGAAGCAAAGCCCGAACCCGCCAAGCCCGACACGCCAACCACTCAGGCGAACGCTGCACCGCCGGCACCGCGACCCTCGCAAGCGGCCGCGGTCGAGCCGCCCAAGGAACAGTCCAAGCCGGCACCAGCCGCGCCCAGGCCTGCGGAGCAGCAGGCGTCGACAGAGCCGGCCGCCGCGCCGGACAATGCCTATGCCAAGGCGCGGGATTCCGACGTGAAGCGCGCCGCCTCCGAACGGCGCCGGGCGGAGCGGCGTGAACGCTGGGCCGAGCGCCGCCACTATTACGAGTCCCGCGAGCCGCGCGGCCTGCGCGACCGCTCCGATTGGGACGACGTCGCGCGCAATATCCGCGAAGATTCCGATGCGCGCGACTATGCCGGCCGTTCGCGCAGCGGCTTCCCGCAGATCAGGCTGTTCGGGCCTGATGACGACTAAAACATGATGCGCAAAACCGGGTCCGGGTTCGCTCTGCTGGGGCGCTCCCGGACTTGAGGGCCGGCTCAGCCTCCGTGAGATTCCACGACCTTGCGGCAGGAGTCGGAGAGCTTGGTCTTGTTCTGGCGCAGGCAGGCATTCATCTGCGGCGGCTTGCCGATATGTTCGGCGCAGAATTTGCTGGCATCGCCGCGGCAGGCCATTTGCTCCTGCGGCGTCGGACCGGATTGCGCAGCGGGGGACACGGCGGTGGCGGCGAGCAGCAGCGCGGCAAGAACCGAAATCTTCATAAAGCACCTCTTTGGGATTGTCGTTGGTCCAGTGGGATCAAGCGGGCCGGACGATCTCGCGACAGCCGGGCGCAGGTCCATGCCATGTTCATGGCACCGGGTGCGCCCTTCCGGCCGCCGCACCCCATCTTCATGGCATGTATCCACGCGCCCTCTTTTGCCATTCAGGCTGCACGTCGGTTGCGAAACCCGGTGATTGCGCCGGGTCGCCGAACGGGAGCGGGAGAGCAAAATGTCGAAAAGAGCGGGAGCGCTGAGCGCCGGGCTGACAATCATGGCGCTGGCGGGTGCGGCGATGGCGTCGCTGGGCACGAGCCCGGCGCAGGCCGTGGTCTATTGCAAGACGGTCGGCGTGCCCAAGGGCTGCGTGGTGCGGCCGGCTGCGGCAGTGGTGGTTGCGCCGGGAGCTCCGGTTGCGCGGGCTGCAGTCGCGACACCCGGTGTCGGCGCGCCCGGTGTCGGCGTGCGCGCAGGGACGCCGATGAACCGCGGCGGCCCGGTCAATCGCGTTGGCGTGCGCTGATCGTCCATTCGGTTGATTTGATTGCATTGCTTCGGGCCGACGGAGCCATGCGGACGAACACCCCCGTCCTCCGCAGAGGCAATCACCCGGCCCGTCCCTCTCTCCGTGCGCCCCACACGTTCGGGGAGGGGGCCTTTCAGCCCGCAGCCGCGTCGCTGTCGGGAAAGCGCTGCGGCAATTGCAGCCGCACGCACGTGCCTGAGGCGTCCGAGCTCAGATCGAGCACCGCGCCGCAGCGTGCGGCGCGGCTCCGCATGTTGCGCAAGCCCCGCGCGGTCTGGCCGCCGCTCGCACAATTGTCGGCGCGCGCAAAACCCTTGCCGTCGTCCGTCACGCTGATCACGCCATACGGCCCGTGATCGTCGTCGAGCGTCTCGATGCTGACCGCGATGTGGCGCGCCTCTGCGTGCTTGACGGCGTTGGTCACGGCTTCGTCGAGGATGCGCACGATCTGGATGACGTGCCATGGCCGCAGTTCGGGATGCAGCGGCAGCCCCTGCGGCGTTGCCACGCGCCAGTCGAGCGCGATATCGTGCGGGCGCAATTGCGCCGTCGCGCGCTCGCGCCAGGAGCCGAGCGCGAGCATCAGGTCGCCGCCGATGTCGTCCATGGAATCGATGACGAGACGCAGATCTTTCAGTGCTGCGCGAGCGGCCTCCGTGATGGTCGCGCCCTCGTGGCCGCGCTCGGAGAGCGCGACGATGCTGACGAGCTGGCCGCCGAGGCCGTCATGCAGGTCCCGCATCAGCCGCGTGCGCTCGTTGGCGAGCGCGGCGGCGCGGGCGCGCGCCTCCTCGCGGGCAAAGCTCGCCTTCAGCCGCTCCTCGGCCTCGGCCACCCGTGCGACGAGCTGGCCGGCAAAGCTGTCGACTTGGTTCAGCGCGCGGGCGAAGCGCCAGGTCAGCCCGGCGCCGATCGCGACCAGCATCGCCGAATAGGACAGGCGCGAGACGAAGATGCGATCGTTGCTCACGATCTCGAGCACCGTGAGCATGTCTTGGACCCAGCAGACCAGCACGATGGTCACGGCGCAGCCAATCGTGAAGCTTGCCGCGTCCTGGCGCCGGACCAATGCGGCTGCGGTCACGCAGGCCATCAGGAACAGGCAAAGCCCGACCGTGGGAATGCCGAGCACCAGAAAGAGTATGCGCGGCAGCGGCGGGCCCCCGATCAGCCCGACCACGAACACGATGAGGCCCGGCACGAACAGCAGTGTGCCGTAACGCGGCCAGCGCCAGCCGAAGAACAGCACGCCGAACACGACGATCAGCGCGCTCTCGATCGGTGCGGATGCCAACAGCACGGCGGCGAGCCGCGACGTCGTGGCCGGCGGCAGCGGCGGGGGCACGAATGCCTGCACCACGCCGAGCACCATCGCCACCGCCAGCACGCCGTAAACCGGCTCGTGGCGCCGCATCAACCACATGATCGCAAGGATGACCGCGAGAATCGATTGCCAGGCGGAGAACACGACCGGCAGCGTGACGAACAGCAGCGCGCGTCTCGTAGGCAGGACGCAAGGCGGCATCCGGTCCGACATAGACGCTGTCGAGAAAGCCCTTCAGCGGCCCCCATACGAACAGCCGTACCGTGATATCGTTGGCGCCGTCGCGCAGCAGCGAGGACGGAATCGCCGCGATCTGCGGCGTGTTGCGGTCCGGCCGGTTGGCATTGGCGTCACGCCGGGAATCCAGCACCACGACGCCGTTGACGGCGACCTCCACCGCGTTGCTGAACCGCGGCAGATACACCGACCACCCTGATCCCACATCGCTCCGCCGGAATGTGAAGGCCGCGGTGTAGAGCGGCGGGTCGGCCAGCGAATAGCGCGATGCGGTGAAATGCGGCAGCGTCACCGCGTGCATCGTGCCATTCTCGCGCGCCGAAAAGTCGCTCACGGCGAACTCTTCGGGATCGCCGGGTTGCAGCAGCCGGAGCCCAAGGATGGTGACGATGACGATCAGGGCCTGGAGCAGCAGATAGGGCACGAGGCGCGACGCAATCAGCCGGCGCCGCGGGCGCGTGAGTGTCTTCGCCGCAATCTCGCTCACAGCTTGATCAGGCCCTGCTGCACGGCTTCGAACACCGCCTCGCTGCGGGTGTGCACCTCGAGCTTGCGATAGATGTTCTTGATGTGGCCCGGCACGGTCTGCCTGGACAGGCCGAGATGGCTCGCGATCTCGGCGTAGCTGAAGCCTTTGGCAATGCCCCAGAGGATGTCGATCTCGCGCGGGGTCAGCTTGGCCGTGTTGAGCACGGGGCCGGGCGAGGGCTCCGCCGAATTCTGCGTACGCCGGACGATGAAACGGGCGATCGAGGCCGAGATCGGCGAATGGCCGGCGACCAGATCGCGCACGGTGGTGGCGATGTCGGTCGGAAAGGCATCCTTGAGCAGATAGCCGGTGGCACCGACCGTGATCGCCGAGATCACGCTTTCCTCGTCGCCGAGCGCGGAGATCACCATGATCTCGGTGTCGGGAAAGCGCTGCCGGGTTTCGCGAATCAGCTCGATGCCGTGCCCGTCGGGAAGTCTGAGATCGGTCAGCAGCACGCGAGGCGCCGCCTTCCCGAACGCGGAGCGAGCTTCTCCGAGCGTGCCGGCACTGCGCACCTCGTAGCCGGCCTTGACCAGCGCGTCGTGGAGCCGCCAGCAGGTCGGCGCGTCGTCCTCGACGAGGAGGATGGTGATGGCCTCACCCGTCTCGTCCTGTTCGCTCATGTTCATCGTCCCGCGACCCGCGTGTCCCCCGCGGCGCGAGCCAAGTCTAACCGCGGCACGGACGTCGTGACACCCATAATCATGGGGGCGGCAATAACTCGGTCCCGCGCCAGGCGCAGATAGACGGTTTTGGGATTGGGCCTAAGCCAGAGCGCGTGCTCATCATGGGCGCTGCCCTGACGGCGCGAATGCGTCCGCTCTGCCTCTGACACCAGCCCATTACGGCAGCTCACCAGACGTCCGAGTTGGGCCGATTCTGTTGAAAAAGGCAGCTGTTGCGACGCAGAGATATCAGTGATTCAGTCTGTCTAATTGGCAGGACTGAAGATCATGATGGGGCATCGG
>NZ_JADPKG010000010.1:0-37759 GCF_023073875.1 Bradyrhizobium sp. 154 | reverse complement strand
AAGGCTTGCCCATCCATGCTGGCCTCCCGCCCAGCCAGCATGGTGAATCAGAAACGAACTGATTTGGGAATCCCAAATCGATTCAACCAAACCCCATCCCGCTTTAGCACAGGCGCTTGCCGAGACAACTCCGTAATTGCACCGTGATGTCCCGTGCACGATCCGACGATCGCACCTTCGGCAAGCTGGATCGGGGCCGTGCCGATGGTTGACGATCAGGCCGCGAGCGGGACGGCGTAGTCTGCGCGCGCCGCGAAATAGGCTTCCAGCTCCAGTAGCGCCCGCGCTTCCCACTCCCTCGCCTGCTCCAGCAACGACCAGCTCTGGCCCGGGCGGAATGCAGCGGTCTGGCGGTAGAGCGATGCGATGCCGCGGTAGCGGCGCACGTTCTCCAAGATGGCGTGACCGGTTATTTGGCCGTTCATGTCCGAAAACTCCCTCGTCATTCCCGCGGGAGAAATTGCGGCCAAATCTTTTTCGAAAAGTTAGCGGCGCGCGGCAAGCTCGCGGATGGTTGCCGAACTGTTGCGCGCGCGCAACGCGCGTGCACAGTCGATCTATTGCGGATTCGTTGCCGTGCTCTCGCCCGGGCGCTTCAGCCCGCCGCGGCTGACGATCGCCATCGTCTCGCGGCAGAGATCGGCGAGGCCGATCACCAGCACGGCCAGCAGGCAGAACAGGTTGATAGAATCGGCATTCGCGCTGGTCAGCGAATTGAACTCGAAAAAGGGCGGCATGAACGCCCACCATACCAGCGGAATGGTCAGCAGCGCGGCGAGCGCCGCCGCCGGCACGCCCGCGACAAGCCCGAGCAGGAAAAGGCCGGGCAGGAATGCAGCGAAATAGAGTTTTGCGCCGAGCGCGACACAGATTCCCTGAAGCACCGCCGACATCGCCACGACGACAAGCCCCAGCAGAAACGCCTGCCACGACCATGGCCGTACCCGCGGTACGCCAAACAGTCCCGTATGCCTCATCAGCCTCCCCCTGCCGCCTGTTAACCAGGTCCGCTTGCGACCAAAGTACTACAGCGGCGAGCGGACCGCGAGGCGGAAATTGCGGCCTCGCGGGGTTGGTAAATGGGCCGCAACGCATAATTGCGGCCATGCCGGCGGCTATTCGGTCGCCGCATAGAGCAGGCCAGCGACGGGCAGGGCAAGGCCAATGGCCGATGCCAGGGTCCAGCCGCCCTGTGCGAAGGCGAAGGCGCCGAGCGCGGAGCCGGCAGCACCTGCGGCGAAGAACGTCGCCATATAGAGCCCGTTAAGGCGGCTGCGGTGCTCGTGCCCGAGCACGAAAATGGCACGGAAGCCGAGCACGACATTGCCCTGCACGCCGATATCGATGGCGATCGCGGCCACCACCAGGCAGGCGAGGTTCAGCACCGATCCGGCCGCGCCGATCTGCGTGATCAGGAATCCGGCGGCTGCGAGCAGCATCGCCACCAGCGTCGCGAGGCGGCTATGGCCGCGGTCGGCGAGCCGTCCTGCGATCGGGGCCGCGAACACGCCGGCAACGCCTGCGAGCGCGAACAGCGCGATGCCGCGCTGGGTGAAGCCGAATGCGCTCGCGAGCTGGAGCGGCGCTACCGTCCAGAACAGCGTGAAGCAGCCGAACAGACTCGCCTGGTAGAGCGCACGGCGGCGCAGCAGCGGCGTGGTGCGCACCAGCTGCGGCATCGACAGCAGCAGCGCGCCATAGTGCATGCGCGCCACCGGCTTGCGCTGCGGCAGCGTCAACCAGAGCACGGCTGCGAGCACGATCATCAGCCCGGCCGAGCCGAAGAACACTGCGTGCCACGACAGCGCCGCCGTGACGAAGCTCGACACCGGGCGCGCCAGCATGATGCCGAGCATCAGGCCGGTCGAGACATTGCCGACGACGCGGCCGCGGATGGCCTCGGGCGCCAGATGCGCGGCATAGGGAATGATGATCTGCACCGCGACCGAGCCGAGCCCGATGAACAGCGCGGCGATCAGGAACGGCAGCGCGTGGGTGGCGAACGCCGCGGCGAGCAGGGCCGCCGCCCCAAGCGCGATGACCGAGCAGATCAGCGTGCGGTTCTCGACGAGGTCGCCGAGCGGTACGATGAAGAGAAGCCCGATGCCGTAGCCGATCTGCGTCATGGTGACGATCAGCCCGCTAGCTGCATGCGACAGGCCGAGCGCGGCGCTGATCGGCGCGATCAGCGGCTGGGCGTAATAGATGTTGGCGGCGACCATGCCACAGGCCGCGGCAAGCACGAAGGTCAGGCGCTGCGACACCGCATCCGGTCCGGGCGCGGTCTCGATCGTGGCATTCATCGTCATTCGTTAGACTCCAGGAATAGGGAATGACTATTCCCTATTATGACAAAAAATTCAGGCGAGCAGTTTCATCGCGACGGCGACGAGGCGCGTCCCGTCGAGCGGCAGGCGTGCCTTGCCGGCGACGCGCATGCCTTGCGTGATGCAGATCATCAGCCGCGCGGTGTCGTTGGCATCGACGTGACGGGGAATCGACCCATCGGCCTGCCCCTGGCGAATGAGGCCGGCGATGAAGCTTTCGTTCGTTTTGAGCTGCGCATTGACGCGGGCGCTGACCACGGGATCGAGCGCGGACAGTTCGACCGCGCTGCCGACGACCAGGCAGCCGCGCTGCCCCTCGGTGCCCTGGGAATGCTCGACATAGGACAAGAGCACGTTGCGGATTTGCTCGCGGCCGTTTGCACCGCACGCCGCTGCGCTGCGCGTCTGCTCCTGGCGCAGCGTGGTGTAGCGTTCGAAGGCGGCGAGAAACACGGCATGCTTGTCGCGAAACGCCTTGTAGACGCTCCCCGTAGCCAGCCGCATCGCCGCGGTGAGATCGCCGATCGAGGTCGCATGATAACCGCGCTCGCGAAACACGCGCACGGCCCTGTCGAGCGCGGTATTCATGTCGAACTCCCGGGGACGGCCGGGCGGACGGGTGGGCTGAGATCGGCGGGCAGCCTTTTGCATTGCGGGATAATAGGGAATGATTGTTTCCGAATAAAGACACTTGGTTGTGAATGGGAATGGATAAAGGTTGGCTGATGGATAGCGGAAACTTAGGAGATCGCGTCCCGGACAAGCTGCAACGCGCAAGCGTTGCGGCGCAGAGCAGGCACCCAGAAAGCGACACGGCAAAATGCGGAAAGATGGGCCCCGGCTCTGCAGCGCATCGCTAAAGGGCGCTGCGCTGCGTCCGGGGCACGAGAGGAGAGTGAGGCATGATCTCTCCACACGTCATTGCGAGCGCAGCGAAGCAATCCAGAATCCCGCCGCGGAAAGACTCTGGATTGCTTCGCTGCGCTCGCAATGACGGAGCAAGGTGAACCGACGTCGTTTTCAAACTCGCAGTTTACTCGCAGACACGCCTTCGCATTCTCGCGGCGCGTTTCGCCCGAGCTTTGCTTCGTCGCTCCACCCTCAAAGCCGGGAGGGCGCAGGGAAGGCCGGATGCCGGCTGGCACCCACGGTCCGCTGTGCGAAAGGCACACGCAGAAAACTGCACAGCGGCATACAGGTGAAGCGCAACACACGGCCTTCCCTGCGCAGTGGTTTGACGGCTTATGCCGCGCTCTCCTGGGAGCCGAGTTCGTTCTGGCCTCCCTCGCCCTCGTAGAAGTCACGGACACCGCGCCGGTTGACGCCAATGCCGCATCCGCAAGAGCTTGACCGTAGCAACGACGGCCAGGACCACACGGTTTTGCCGTACGCGCGGCTCGCCTGCGCCACAGGGTTCGACGGCGTTGTGCACCTTGCCATCGACATGCTGGCGCGACGAACCTGACAGCGCCGTCCGTCCTGCGCGAAGCTTAAGGGTTCACGGAGAGCAATCCGCCCTGCCCTTGGCCTTTCGCGCCCGACGCTGCCGCGTCCACCGCAAGCCCGGCTCCGCGATCATCACGACACATGATCGCCCCTCTCGGATGAGCCGGGATGGGCGATACATACGTTATTTCCGAATTTCGGTAAAGTGGAATATTTTTGCGCGAGGGAATTGACAGACGGGCGACACAGGCGCGGCTGGAGCGGAAGCGCAAACCGGGAGTGTGCGCGCAAGCAGACCCCGGGTTACGCTGCGTTCCATCGGGCTATGAGGAGCTACGCTGCAAGTGAGTGCGGGCGACCCTTGCCAGCTGCGATCGTTGCGAATTTGCAACGGTTCCCCACGGTCTGAAGCCGGCCAAAAGAAACTCCCATTACGGCCACGAACCGCTCTCACAACGCCGTGAGACTAGCAGGGGAACTACGATGCGTGCACAGCGCGTTTGGAAAGTGAATGGGGCCGCCAGCATCGGGCAACTCCAATCGAGACTGGATGACCTGAACAAGCGGCTTGGCCAGCTCGAAGGCCAGCATCCCGAGGGCTGGAAGATCGAAGAACTGAGATCGAGCGCGCTCAGCCTGTCGCGCGAAATCGACGACATCCGCTGCGCCGAGGCGACGGCCGCGCTGAGCGAGCTGCTGCGCAAGTAATCAGGCCTATCGCGATTCGCTCGCCGAACAAGGAACCAACCTCGCGCACCACCATTTCCATGCTGAGCATGGAGCAAGACCATGACGGGCATCGCGCGCCTCGCACCGTGAGGGATTTCGCATGACGTCCGACCCCGAGGAGTCGGTGAGGCTGCAAGGCTATGGCGAGATGACGTTGCGCACCGCGATCGCGACGCTGATGGCGCTGGCGCCGCGCGAGCGATCCGACGCTGCCATCTTCCGCATCCGCGACGGCTCGCGCCTTGCCAGGCGCGAGATCACCGACCTCGCCTCGGAATTGGGCATGGCGCCGCTCGCCGACGTCAGGTCTCCAAGACTCGTCCCGGAGCAGCACTGGCAGGACATCGTCCGCGGCATGGTGCGCGAGGCGCCGCTGCCATCGCTGATGGTGGCGTTCTTGGTCGGCATGCTTGTGGCGCGGCGGTGAAGCTCACGCGGCGGCGCGGACCGATTTCGCGCGTTGCTCGAGCGCATTGATCGTCGACACGAGATTCTCACGTCGCGCGCGAAGGTTTGTCGCGAGCAGCGGATAGGACGGGTCCTTCACGTCAAACACTCCGGCCTTGGCCTCTTCTTCGAGGATGTCGGAATTCATGAGCTGAACGCGCCACCACAAATCCGCAATCAGCGCGCTGAGCCGAAGCTCTCCAGTGGAGCCAAAACGGGACACTTCTTTCATTGTTTGCCTCACCCTGAAACAGTCCCTCCGCTGGGGACTGCCGATGGTCCTGACTGAGCAAACAGAGTGCCAGGGCTGCGGGCCAGTCAGATGCGCCGACCTGCACAACTTCGTGGCCTGCCCAGGGTCGACCGCAACCGCCATGACCGTAAGGCGCGTTGGTCGGCGCGAGCCATGCCGCCCCGACAGACGTCCCTGCTAGGCCAAATCCATCGTGGACCCGCCGCGAAAATCGTTGCAAAAAGGCGCTCCCGAGGCGCCGGCGGCCGGTCTGTCAAGCCTTTAGGAATACGTCGACTTTTGGAAGAATGGTCGGAGTGGCAGGATTCGAACCTGCGACCCCTGCGTCCCGAACGCAGTGCTCTACCGGGCTGAGCCACACTCCGACAAGAAGGCGGCTTATAGCGTTGGGTTTGGCGCACCGCAAGCGGCCGAGTTGAGGAATTTTATCCCTGTGAAAACGCGTCTTGAAACGCTGATTTTGCCGGCCGGAGAGGCTGCCGCCGCGGCCGCGGCCCGGGCGCTCGCGGCCGGCGGGCTGGTCGCGTTTCCGACCGAGACGGTCTATGGGCTCGGGGCGGATGCCGCCAATGCCGCTGCGATCGCCCATCTCTACGCCGCCAAGGGGCGGCCTGCGTTCAATCCGCTGATCGCCCATGTCGCCGACGTTGCCGCCGCAAAGCGGATCGGCCGGCTCGATGCGCGCGCCCTCAAGCTTGCGGAGGCGTTCTGGCCGGGGCCGCTGACCCTGGTGGTGCCGAAGACGGATAACTGCCCGGTGGCAGAGCTCGCCACCGCCGGCCTCGATACGGTCGCGATTCGCATCCCCGCCCATCCGGTGGCGCAGGCGATCCTGCACGCCTTTGGCGGGGCGGTGGTGGCGCCGTCCGCAAACATCTCGGGCCATGTCTCGCCGACGCTGGCCGACCATGTCAAAAGCGACCTTGCAGGGCGGATCGACCTGATCGTCGACGGCGGGCCAGTCGAGGTCGGCGTCGAGTCGACGATTGTCGGCTGCTTCGAGAGCTTGATGCTGCTCCGCCCCGGCGGGCTGTCGCGCGAGCGTATCGAGGCCGTGCTCGGCGCACCCTTGGCGCGGCCACCCGCGGAGACCGAGAGCGGGGACAGCCAGCCGCTGGCGCCAGGCATGCTGGCTTCGCATTACGCGCCGCGCGCCCATGTACGGCTCAATGCGTACGAGGTCGCACCGGGCGAAGCGCTGCTGGCATTCGGCCCGGGGCGCCTGCCCGGCGTTGAAGCCGCCGCCGCTATCATGAACTTGTCGCCCGCCGGCGATCTCGATGAAGCCGCTGCCAATCTGTTCGGCTATCTTCGCAGCCTCGATGCGAAGGGGCCGCGGGCGATCGCGGTGATGACGATTCCCGAAGAGGGACTTGGCGAAGCGATCAACGACCGGCTGCGCCGGGCGGCGGTTGCCCGATAGCGCATGATCCGGACTCTAAGGGACGCGTTAGCGAAAAGTGTGCGGCGGTTTTCCGATCAGATCATGCGCAAGGTATAAGTAGCGGAATGAAGGACGACCACATGAACATCAACACATCCGCCACCCCGCCGCTTGCGCCCGAGTTGATCGAACAATTCCGCAAGATCGTCGGCGAGCGCCACGCGATCACCGATGCCGCCGACATCGAGGCTTACGTCACCGAGGAACGCAATTTGTTTCACGGCCGCTCGCCGCTGGTGCTGCGTCCGGGCTCGACGGCGGAAGTCTCGGAGATCTGCAAGCTCGCCTCCGCGCACAGGATCGCGCTGGTGCCGCAGGGCGGCAATACCGGCCTCGTCGGCGGGCAGACGCCGCACAATGGCGAAGTGGTGGTGTCGCTGCGGCGGCTCGACAAGATCCGCGAGGTCGACACCGCCTCCAACATCATGACCTGCGAGGCCGGCGTCGTGCTGCAAATCGCGCAGCAGAAGGCGGCGGAGGTCGACCGGCTGTTTCCGCTCTCGTTAGGTGCCGAAGGCAGCTGCACCATCGGCGGCAATCTCTCGACCAATGCCGGCGGCACCGCCGCGCTCGCCTATGGCGTCGCGCGCGAGATGGCGCTGGGGCTCGAAGTGGTGCTGGCCGACGGGCGCGTGCTGAACGTGCTGTCGAAGCTGAAGAAGGACAACACCGGCTACAATCTGCACAACCTCTTCATCGGCGCGGAAGGCACGCTCGGCATCGTCACGGCGGCGACTTTAAAATTGTTTCCGAAGCCGCGGGCGGTCGAGACCGCCTTCGTCGGGCTGAAGTCGCCGGCCGCGGCGCTCAAACTGCTGACGATCGCGCAAGGCGAGGCCGCGAATGCGCTGACCAGCTTCGAGCTGCTGTCGCAGATGGCGGTCGACTTCTCCATCCGCCACGGCGTCGACGTGCGCGATCCGCTCGCAGAAAAGCATCCCTGGTACGTGCTGATGGAATTGTCTTCGCCGGGCGAGGATGCCCGCACGCCGCTGGAGACGATCCTGACCCGCGCCATGGAAGAGGAGATCGTCGACAACGCCGTGATCGCGGCCAATCTCACCCAGCGTGCCGGCTTCTGGAAGCTGCGCGATGAGATGTCGGCGGCGCAGAAGCCGGAAGGCGGCTCGATCAAGCACGACATCTCCGTCCCCGTCGCGGCCGTGCCCGCCTTCATCGCCGAGGCCGATGCCGCGGTGGTGAAGCTGATCCCCGGCGCGCGGCCGGTGCCGTTCGGTCACCTCGGCGACGGCAATCTGCACTACAACGTGAGCCAGCCGGTCGGCGCCAACACGGCAGACTTTCTGGCCCGCTGGCACGAGATGAACGCGGTGGTGTTCGAGATCGTGCTGCGCATGGGCGGCTCGATCTCGGCGGAGCACGGCATCGGCGTGCTCAAGCGCGACGAACTGCCCGAGGTGAAGGACAAGACCGCGATCGAGCTGATGCGCTCGATCAAGGCGATGCTCGATCCGCTGGGAATCATGAATCCGGGGAAGGTGCTGTGAGCGCTCTTGCGATCGACGCCATCGAGGACGCCGATGTCGAGCCCGTCGTGGCGCTGTGGCAGCGCTGCGGCCTGACCCGGCCGTGGAACGACCCGCGTGCCGACATCGCACTGGCGCGCCGCCGTGACAATTCCACGGTGCTGGTCGGCCGCGAGGGCGGCGCGATCGTCGCCACAATCATGGTCGGCCATGACGGTCATCGCGGCTGGGTCTATTACGTCGCGGTCGATCCTGATTGCCGCAAGCGCGGTTACGGCCGCATCATCATGGCAGCGGCCGAGGACTGGCTGCGCGCGGCCGGAATTCTCAAGCTCCAGCTCCTGGTCCGGCGCGAGAACGCGCAGGCCAATGCGTTCTACCAGTCACTGGGCTTTACGAAATCCACCTCGGTGATGTTCCAGAAGTGGCTCGACGGCCGCGAGACGACTCCAAGCAACTAAGACCGAGCCATGACCATTTCCGACCGTGTCCGCATCAAGGACGTCCGCGTGCTCTCGGACAACTGGACGCCGCTGAAGAACACCACGTTCGAGTACCGGCGCGCCAATGGCGAGTGGCAGACGCAGCACCGGGAGACCTATGAGCGCGACAACGCCGCGGCCGTGCTGCCGTATAATCGGGCGCGGCGCACCGTGATCCTGGTGCGCCAGTTCCGCCTGCCGGCGTTCATTCGCGGCTACGACGATCTGCTGATCGAAGCCGCCGCCGGCGTGCTGGATGACGCCGCCCCCGAGGTGCGCATTCGCGCCGAGGCCGAGGAGGAAACCGGCTATCGCCTGCACGATGTCCACAAGGTGTTCGAGGCCTTCATGAGCCCGGGCGCCATCACCGAGAAGCTCCATTTCTTCGTCGCCGAATACGAGCCGGAGATGCGGGTCAGCGACGGTGGCGGCCTCGCGCACGAGGGCGAGGACATCGAGGTGCTGGAGCTTGCCATCGACGAAGCGCTGGCGATGATCGCCGACGGCCGCATCATCGACGCCAAGGCGATCATGCTGCTGCAATATGTGGCGTTGCACGTGTTCAGGTGAGCTTGCGGCCGGCTTCTTCCCTTCTCCCCTTGTGCGAGAAGGTGGCGCGAAGCGCCGGATGAGGGGTATGCTTCCCCGAACTCCTGAGGGAGTTGGACTCGCGGAGAGATACCCCTCATCCGTCTCGCCGCGACGCGGCGAGCCACCCTCTCCCACAAGGGGAGAGGGAAGAGCGCGGCTCGCTCTATCGAGCCTGCAATTCTGTCCCGCGTCCTGCTCGCCCCCGTTGAGCGCCCCCAAATCTATCTCTAGTCTGGCCCCTAACCAAGAACCAGGAGATGCGCCCATGTCCGCTCCGCGCGACGACGAATTCGGCTTTGCGCCCGACTACGATTCTCCCGTCCTCTACATGCAGCGCACGCGCGACTATTACGCGGCGATCGGCTACACCACGCCGTATCGCTGGGCGCATTACACGGAGGCACCGTTCCAGCCGCTGAAGAAACCATTGGCGCAGTCGCGCGTGACGATCATCACCACGGCCGCACCGTTCGACCCGAGCAAGGGCGACCAGGGGCCGGGCGCGGCGTATAATGGCGGCGCGAAGTTTTACCAGGTCTATGACGGCGATACGTCGAAGCAGCACGATCTGCGCATCTCGCACATCGGCTACGACCGCAAGCACACCAGCGCGACCGACAGCGGCACCTGGTTTCCGCTGCCGCAGCTGCTGAAGGCCAGCGCCGCTGGCCGCATCGGCGAGGTCGCCCCGCGCTTCTTCGGCGCGCCGACCAACCGCAGCCATCGCGTCACGCTCGAGACCGACGCGCCGGAGATCCTGGCGCGCTGCCTCGCGGACGCGGTTGACGTCGCGCTGCTGGTGCCGAACTGCCCGGTCTGCCACCAGACCACCGCGCTGGTGGCGCGGCACCTGGAGCGGAACGGCATTGCCACCGTGATCATGGGCTGCGCCAAGGACATCGTCGAGCACGCCGCCGTGCCGCGCTTCCTCTTCTCGGATTTCCCGCTCGGCAATTCCGCCGGCAAGCCGCATGACATCGCCTCGCAGGCGCAGACGCTGGAGCTGGCGCTGCGGCTGCTGGAGACCGCCAGCGGCCC
The DNA here is from genome assembly GCF_023073875.1 of Bradyrhizobium sp. 154. Classification (NCBI taxonomy): domain Bacteria; kingdom Pseudomonadati; phylum Pseudomonadota; class Alphaproteobacteria; order Hyphomicrobiales; family Nitrobacteraceae; genus Bradyrhizobium; species Bradyrhizobium sp. 154. The sequence goes on along the minus strand of NZ_JADPKG010000010.1, from coordinate 27,515 downwards.
GCAGACGACGATGCAATCGCCGCTGCGCTGGAGCGAGGATGCCTCCTGGAAGCTCGACTACAACAACGTGGCGCAGCTTTCGCCGGAAGAGCTGGCGCGCCGCCGCGCCGAATTCGACAAGCAGAAGGAGATCGCGCGCGGCAACCGCGCCGCCTGACATCCTCCAATAAACGAAGACAAAAGGGAGAGCGACGTAATGCGACCGTTCGAGGGCGTGAAGATCCTGGACTTCACGCAAGTGCTGGCCGGCCCCTATGCGAGCTATCAGCTCGCGCTACTTGGCGCCGACGTCATCAAGGTCGAGCGGCGCGAGGGCGAGGACATGCGCCGCACGCCGCTCAGCCGCGAATGGGCCGAGCGCGGGCTGGCGCCGGCGTTCCAGGCCATCAACGGCAACAAACGCAGCCTGACGCTGGACCTGCAAAAGCCCGAGGCGAGCGCGATCGTGAAGAAGCTCGCGAGCCAGGTCGACGTCGTCATGGAAAATTTCCGTCCCGGCGTGATGGACAAGCTCGGCATCGGCTACGAGGCTCTATCCGCCATCAATCCGAAGCTGATCTATTGCGCGGTGTCAGGCTTCGGCCAGACCGGGCCGGACCGCCTACGGCCCGGCTATGACGGCAAGATGCAGGCGCTGTCCGGCATCATGGCGATCACCGGCCATCCCGAGACCGGACCGACGCGCGCGGGCTTTGCGGTATGCGACGTGCTGTCGGGCGCGACCGCGGCGTTCGGCGTGTCGAGCGCACTGTATCAGCGCGACCGCACCGGCAAGGGCCAGCTCATCGACGTCTCCATGCTGGAGGCGACGCTGGCGTTCCTCTCGGGCCAGATCGCGGATTGGTCCGTTGCCAGCCATCGTCAAACGCTCTCGGGCAACCAGGCGGTGAGCCGCAGGACCACGGCCAACCTGTTCAAATGCGGCGATGGTCACATCCTGCTCGCCGTCAACAACGAGAAGCAGTACCGCGCGCTCATGGTTGCGCTCGGCCGCGAGGACACGATGAGCGATCCGCGCTTCGCCGACTGGTTCTCCCGCAACGAGAACGAGGGCGCGCTTCGCGCCATCATCGAGGCCGCGCTGGCGGCACGGCCGGCGCGCGAATGGGAGACTATCCTGGAAGATGCCGGCGCACCCTGCGCCAGCATCTGGAAGGTCGAGGAGGTGATCGACCACCCGCAAATCAAGGCGCGCGGCGCGATCCAGGAGCTGGACACGCCTTATGGCCGCCTGCGCTTTGCCGGCAGCGGATTCAAGCTCGCCCATGGCGGCGGCAAGCTGGACCGCATGGCGCCGGAGCTTGGGGCGGATACGGACGCTGTGCTGGGCGAGCTGGGGTTCGATGCGGCGGAGATCGCGGAGCTGAGGGCGAAGGAGATTGTGTAAGCCGCGACATATGCCGCTGCCGTAGGGAGTGGGCAAAGGCGCAACGCGCCGTGCCCACCACCTGTCGATTTCTTGGCGCACGATGGTGGGCATGCTTCGCTTCGCCCACCCTACGGCATCGGCGATCAGAATAACGACCCCTGCCCGTCATCCACCGACCCAACCGCCGCCTTCCGCACTCCCTTCTTCGGCTTCACGACGTCCGCCTCCATCTCCTCGGCGCTGATCGGCAACAGCAACTGCTCGTCGTCATTGGCGACGCGGTTGACGCGGGTGGAGACCGGGTGCCAGGCGAATTCGCCAATGCGCGGAGCGGTCATCAGCGGCAGGATCGCATCGATCTCGTCGCTGCGGCAATCGAGCCAGCGCTCGAAATCGCGCGGGCTGATGGTGACGGGCACGCGGTCATGCAGCCCCGCGAGATCTTCGCCGGCCGCTGCCGTGACGATGGCGACCGTGTCGAGCTCCTCGCCATTCGGCCCGATCCAGGTCTCGAACAAAGCGGCAAAGCCGAGCGGCGCGCCATCGGCGCGATGGATGAAGAAGGGCTGCTTGCGGCCGCCCTCCACCTTCCACTCGAAATAGCCGTCCGCCGGGATCAGGCCGCGCCGGCGGCGAATCGCGTGTCTGAAGGCGGGCTTCTCCAGCACCGTCTCGCAGCGGGCGTTGATCAGGAGCGTAAACCCGCGAGGATCCTTGACCCAGCCCGGCAAAAACCCCCAACGCATCAGGCGGAAATGGCGCGCGCCGTTCTCGATCCATACGACCGGAATCGGCTGCGTCGGAGCCACGTTGTACCGGGGCGGAAAATTCGGCTGCTCGACATAGCCGAACAATTGCCGCAAAGCCGCGGGGGCCGAAGTTATGACAAAGCGTCCACACATCCCAGGGGGTCTATATAGGGTCCGTTCAGGTCCTTTTAACCCCGAACGTTAACACTGCGGCGAATGAGCTCAACGGCCTCCCAGCCCGCGCGGACGCATGTACAGACGGGCCCCGAGGCCGCCGCCTGGGCCGAGCGGCTGCGCGTCGCCAACATCAACCCGCGGACGGGGCTTGCCACCGACTATCTCAACCATTTCAATGAAGCCGTGATGCTGCTGGAAATGGTCCCTGACATGCCGGAATGCGCGGAAGATTTTCTGACCTGGACGCCGCTGTCCTATGCCGAGCATTTCACGGCGTCGAATTTTAAGGCGCGCGACCTCGCCATCGAGGCTTATGAGAAGGCGGATCCCAAGGTGCGGGCCCAGTTCGACCACATCACGGACACCATGACCTCGATCCTGACCGCGGTCGGCTCGGCCATGCGCGAGGTCGACAAGGACACGACGCGCGTTCGGCTCGCCGAGCAGGCCACGGCATGGGTCAAGCCGCTGATCGCGGCCTGCGGCGGCATCATCAATGGCGGCGCGGAAGCCGACATCGACAACATCATGGCGAACTGAACCGTGGCTTCCGCGGTCCAGCTGTCCCATCCCCAGATCGCGGTCAGTGCCGCGATTTTTCGCGACGGCAAGGTGCTTCTGACCCGCCGCGCCCGTTCGCCCGCAAAGGGGTTCTATTCGCTGCCCGGGGGTCGGGTCGAGTTCGGCGAATCGCTGCACCAGGCCCTGCTGCGCGAAGTCGACGAGGAGACCGGGCTTGCCATCGACATCATTGGCCTCGCCGGCTGGCGCGAGGTGCTGCCGGCGGCAGCCGGAGCCGGTCATTACCTGATCATGTCCTTTGCCGCCCGCTGGGTGGCCAAGGAACCGGCTCTGAACGACGAGCTCGACGACTACCGCTGGATCGCCCCGGATGCCATCGCCGGCCTCGGCGAGCTCAAGCTGACCGGGGGACTGGAGGAGGTCATCCAGTCCGCCGCACGCCTGATCGGAGACTGACGCCCCGCCTTGCGTGCAACGCCCCGAGGAGGCATACACCCCGCCAATGTCCATGCGACTTCTGGCCATTTTCGCCCTGATTCTCGCTTGCGCCTCTGCGCCCGGCCGGGCTCAGGACGTGGCGGCGCCGTTTGACGGCGATTTGCAGCGGCTGGCGGAGATCCTCGGCGGGCTGCATTATCTGCGCGGCATCTGCGGGTCCAACGAGGGCAACAAATGGCGCAGCGAGATGCAGGCGCTGATCGATGCCGAAACCCCCTCCGGCGAGCGCCGCACCCGCATGATCGCCGCCTTCAACCGCGGCTATAACGGCTTTCAGCAGACCTACCGGAGCTGCACGCCCGCGGCGACGGTGGCGATCCGCCGCTATATCGAGGAAGGCTCGAAGATCTCGCGCGATCTCACGGCGCGTTACGCGAACTGAGCTCTCCGTCCGGTTCGCACTGCGCGCGGCCGGAAATGACCCGGATGGAACTCTGTCATCGACTTTGTTCACAGGCGTTAACCGTTCTTAAAGATGTGGCCTAGCGGTCGTTAACGCCCGTGCTACACCTCTCGCACAGCGCATCGCCGTGGATCGCGCCCCAGCCCTGACCGAGTTTCATGAGCCAGCCGATTTCCTACGCCCCCGCCCGCGCGCCGCTGCCCGATCACGAGCAGAAGCAGGCTGCGCTGAGCTATCTCAACGAGGCCTGGGCCGAGGCGCGCCATGACGGCGTCGACGGCGATTGCCTGGCGCAGGCGAGCCTGTTCGCGGCGTTTGCCGAGCTCGTCGGCACCTATGGCGAGGACGCGGTGGCGAAGTTCGTCGAGGGCTTTCCTGGCCGCATTCGCAACGGCGAGTTCTCGGTCGGAATCTCCAGACAATAACTCCTGTTCCAAAAATGGCCCCGCCACGGACGGGGCCAGTTGACGGATGAATGACTTTGCGACGTGCTCGCGAAGTCTGCTGCGGATTTATCGCACAGAAGCGATTGAGCGCGGACGAGCTTAGTCTGACGATGACCGTGAGACATTCCCGATGCGATCGGGAATGCGCTCCTGGCGTCAGGGCTCGACTTTCAGAGTCGCCTTCATATTGGGATGATAGCGACAATAGTAATCGACCGTTCCCGCTTTCTTCACCACGAACGTCGCGGACTTCTTCGGCGGCAGAGCGACGTCGAAATCGCCGTTGGTCGCGGTGGCTGTGTGTGCGAAGATGTCCTTGTTGATCCACTCAACGATGTCACCGACTTTGGCCGACATTTCGGCCGGTGAGATCACGAGATTATCCATCGTGATTTGAATGGTCGCCGCACGCGCCGGGACGACCATGGACAGGAACATGACCGCAAGCGCGATCGAAGCGAGGCGTCCCGGCTTCATCGCACTCTCCTATTTTAGCTCGGCCGCGACGTGCTCGGCGTGCTGTTGATGACCCTGGAAGATCTTCAGGCCGGTCTGCAACAGGCTCTTCAGCTCGTTATTGCTCGCGGACGGAATGAGCTGGGTCTCCAGCGCGCCGTTGACCGCCTTGTGGTAGGCGACCTCGTTCTGGACATAGGCCTTGTCGAAGGCGGCGCCGCTCAGCTTGTCGAGCTCAGCCAGCTTGTCGCTCGCCTGCTTGGACAGCGCGCGGCTGGTGTCGTTGTCTTCAGGCGTGACGTTCAGCTTCTTGACCAGCGCGAGCGCCTGCTTGTTGACGGCCTCATGGTCGCGCACCATGTCCTCAGCAAACGCCTTGACGTCCTTGTTCTTGGCCTTCTTCATCGCGTGCTTCGCTGCGTTGATGTCGATCACGCCCGCGGTGTAGGCAATATGGGCGATCTGCGGATCGGTAGGCTTGTCGGCTGCACTCGCGCCTTGCAGCAGCGCAGGACTGGACAGCAGAACGGCTGCGGCGATCGCCGCGCTCGGTCGGAAGAACATGGCTTGATACTCCTGTGGTGCCGGACGTTTGGGCCGGCGCGTTGCTTCACAGGAATTGGATGGATATTTCGCGCAAACGTTCCCGAAAACTTTAGCCGCTGAAGCCGAGCCGCTTCAGCACTGATACGGTCAAGCGCTCACATCGCCATCCCGCGAACGGGAACGCATTCATCACCACTGGCCCGATCTCCTTCTCGACATTCTCGCGCAGCATGGTGCGGGCGCGGTGCAGTCGCGTCTTCACGGTTTCGGGCTTTACGCCGAGCAAATCGGCGGTCTCCTCGATGGTCATCCCCTCCATGACCCGGGCAACGAAGACCATGCGGAAGACATCCGGCAACTCGTCAATTGCGCGTTCGACCACGCGCTGGATTTCACGTTGGGCCATGGTCCTTTCCGGATCGCCTGCGGGAGAAACGGGAAACTTGATGATCTGCGCATCCAGCGCGGCATCATCTGGTATTGCGCCGAGCTCGACATCGGGCTTTCGGCTGCGCACCCGGCCGAGCGCCTCGTTGATGGCGATGCGCGACAGCCAGGTCGACAACCCGGCCTCGCCCCGAAAACCGTCGAGGTGGGTGAAGGCACGGACATACGTCTCCTGCACCACATCCTCGGCCTCGCTGTCGCTGCGCAGGATGCCGCGCGCGAGGCGGTAGAGCCTGCGGTTGTTGGCCTGCATGATCTCGCGCAAGGCGGCCTCGTCGCGACCCCTCGCCCGGTCGATCAGCTCTGCTTCCGCGGTTCTGACGCCGGCGGATAGGCCGGCTGCGGTCGGTTGCATTGCGGTTACCCATCTCCGTTCGATCTGGCTATTGGATGCAGCCTCTGAGGAAAGGTTCCCGAGTTTCTTAGGCGCCACTGGAGGCGAGAAGATAAGAAGCGCCTTCCTTAGTCCGTCTCGATCGGCAGGGCGGGATCCCTCGCCCATTCGCCCATCGAGGCGTCATAGAGCGTGAGCTTGTCGTAGCCGAGCTGGGTCAGCAGGAACAGGTCGATCGTCGCCGAGATGCCGCCGCCGCAATACAGGATCACATTCTTATCGCGCGTAACGCCTTGGGCGGTGAATTTGGCCTCGGCATCGGCCAGTGTCGTCAGCGTTTTGTCGGCATTGGTGAGCGTCGCGGCGGGAACGTTGACGCTGCCGGGAACGCGGCCTGGCCGGCCGTAGCGGCTCGGCTCGAGACCGCGGTGAAACTGCGGACCGAGCGCGTTGACGATCACCGTCGCGGGATCGCCGATCCGCGCCTTCACGATGTTCTTGTCGACGAAGTAGCCTGGGCGAGGTGCAGCCTGGAACGTCGTGGCCGGATAGCCCTTCGGTGCGCCCGATACGACCGGCCGCCCCTCGTCCTTCCATTTGTCGAAACCGCCGTCGAGCACAAGCGCATCGACGCCGAGCGAGCGCAGCATCCACCAGAACCGCGTCGACCACATCATCGTGCCGATACTGTAGAGCACGATGGTTTTGTTCGCGTCGAGTCCATGGCGGCCGAAGGCGGCCTCCAGCTGGGCCAGATCCGGCATCATGAAAAACTGTTGCGCGGAGGCGTCGGAGAACTCGCCTTGCAGATCGAGGAAATCGGCGCCCGGAATGTGGCCGGCCGCAAACGTCTTGTCGCCCGGCACCGCGCGATAAGGCAGGTCGCTGCCCGGTGGCACCGGCTCGTTGTAGGTCGTGCAGTCGTAGAGGCGAAGCTTGGGATTGTCGAGGATGGCTGCGAGTTGCTCGGTGGTGATGAGGGGTGTCCGCGGGGACATTACTCTCTCCCAATTGAACTTGCGCTTCCGGGCACTCTGTCATTGGCCGCGAAGGCGGGCAATCCAGTATTCCCGAGGCGGCAATCGTATCAGCCAAGTATCGCCGCGGAGTACTGGATGCCACGCCTTCGCGTGGCATGACAGCGGAAGGAGAGGCTTGACCGAGCTCTCTACGCCCTCAAGGTCTCCAGAAACCGCACCGGCTCGCCTTGCGAGGCCGTCACCAGCTCGCCTTGCCACATCACGCGGCGGCCGCGGATGAAGGTGCCGACGGGCCAGCCGGTGACGCGCAACCCGTCGTAGGGGGTCCAGCCGGCTTTGGACGCCACCCACTCGTTGGTGATTGTCTCGCTGCGCTTCAAGTCGACGATGGTGAAATCGGCATCGTAGCCGGCGGCGATGCGGCCCTTGCAGGCCATGTTGTAGAGCCGCGCGGGACCGGCGCTGGTGAGATCGACGAACCTCGCCAGCGACAGCCGGCCGGCATTGACGTGATCGAGCATAATAGGCACCAGCGTCTGCACGCCGGTCATGCCGGAGGGCGATGCCGGATAAGCCTTCTGCTTCTCTTCCAGCGTATGCGGGGCGTGGTCGGAGCCGAGCACATCGATGATGCCCTGCTCGATGCCGCGCCAGATGCCCGCGCGGTGATCTGCCCCGCGCACCGGAGGATTCATCTGCGCCAGCGTGCCGAGCCGCTCGTAGCATTCCGGCGCGACCAGCGTGAGATGATGCGGCGTCGCCTCGCAGGAGGCGACGTCCTTGTGATCGCGCAGGAACTCGATCTCTTCCTTGGTCGAGATGTGCAGCACGTGGATGCGCTTGCCGGTCTCGTGCGCGAGCTTGACGAGGCGCTGCGTCGCCATCAGCGCCGCGGTCTCGTCGCGCCAGATCGGATGCGAGCGCGCGTCGCCCTCGATGCGCAACGACTTGCGGTCGTTGAGGCGATACTCGTCCTCGGCGTGGAACGCGGCGCGGCGACGGATGACCTGAAAGATGCCGCGGAGGCTCTCGTCGTCCTCCACCAGCAGCGCGCCGGTTGAGGAGCCGATGAACACCTTGACGCCCGCGCAGCCGGGCGCGCGCTCAAGCACCGGCAGGTCCTGTACGTTCTCGCGGGTGCCGCCGATGAAGAAGGCGAAATCGCAATGCATGCGGTGATGGGCCCGCTTCACCTTGTCGGTGAATTCGGCTTCCGTTACCGTCAACGGAGAGGTGTTCGGCATCTCGAACACGGCGGTGACGCCGCCCATCACGGCGCTGCGCGAACCCGTCTCAAGGTCTTCCTTGTGGGTCAGCCCGGGCTCGCGGAAATGCACCTGCGTGTCCATCACGCCGGGCAGGATGTGCAGGCCCTGGCAGTCGATCACCTCCGCGGCGCTGCCTTGCGACAACGCGCCGATCTCGGCGATGCGGCCGCCCGTGATGCCGATGTCGCGCAAGCCCTCGCCGTCCTGGTTGACGACGGTGCCGCCTTTGAGGATCACGTCGAAACGCTGGGTCATGGCTAAGGGCCTCTCTCATCCCCAAGCGCAGGGCTCGAGGTCTTGTCGTTTGTGGCTTGCGGGCTTACGTTCCGCAGCAACATGTCGCAAGAGATTTTCGTATGAAATCAGCGTTTCTTCCCGACCGGGGCGTGGTCAAGGTCGCGGGCGAGGATGCGCGCAACTTCCTCAACGGCCTCGTCACCACCGATGTCGACAGGCTCAAGCCGGGCCTGGGGCGATTCGGTGCGCTGCTGACGCCGCAGGGCAAGATCATCGTCGATTTCCTGATCACGGAGGTGCCCGCCGGCCATGGCGGCGGGTTCCTGATCGATTGCCCTAAAGCGCTGGCCGAAGGCCTCGCCACCAAGCTGAAATTCTACAAGCTGCGCGCCAAGGTCACGGTGGAAAACCTCTCCGATGCGCTGGGCGTGCTCGCGGCGTGGGACGGCCAGCCTGCCGCTCAGCCCGACCTCGGCTTCGCCGATCCGCGCCATAGCGAGCTCGGCTATCGCATCCTGATCCCCGAGGATCTCAAGCAGAAGCTGTCCGATCTCATCGGCGCCGAGCTCGTCGATGCCAGCGAATACGACGCCTACCGTATCGCGCTCGGCGTGCCGCGCGGCGGGCTGGACTTCATGTACAGCGACGCGTTCCCACACGAGACCAACATGGACCGGCTTGCCGGCATTGATTTCGACAAGGGCTGCTACGTCGGCCAGGAGGTCGTCTCGCGCATGCAGCATCGCGGCACCGCGCGAACCCGCAGCGTAAAAGTGTTGCTCGAGGGCCCCTCGCCCGAGATTGGCGCCACCATTCTCGCCGGCGACAAGCCGGTCGGCACTATCGGCTCGACCGCCGGCGGCAAAGGCATCGCGCTGGTGCGCGTCGACCGAGTCGCCGATGCGCTCGATGCGGGCCAGCCCCTCACCGCGGGCGGCCTCGCGCTGACACTCGCCGAACCCGACATCGTGCGCATTCCAACGAAACAACCCATCGCATGAGCCGCGCCCCTCGCCTGCATCCCGACGGCCTGACACGCTGCCCCTGGCCCGGCGAAGATCCACTCTATGTCGCCTATCACGACACCGAATGGGGCGTGCCGGAATATGACGACCGCGCACTCTACGAAAAGCTGATGCTCGACGGCTTCCAGGCCGGCCTCTCCTGGATCACGATCCTGCGCAAGCGCGACAATTTCCGCAAAGCCTTCGATGATTTCCAGCCGGAGAAGATCGCGCGCTACACGCCCAAGAAGGTGCACGCGCTGATGAACGACGCCGGAATCGTCCGCAACAAGGCCAAGATCGACGGAGCGATCCTGAGCGCAAAGTCCTATCTCGAGATCATGGAGAAGGGGCCGGGCTTCTCGAAGCTCCTCTGGGACTTCATGGACGGAGAGCCCAAGGTCAACCATTTCAAGACCACCGCGAGCGTACCGGCCTCAACGCCGCTGTCGGTGCAGATCTCCAAGGAGCTGTCCGCGCGCGGCTTCAAGTTCGTCGGCCCGACCATCGTCTATGCCTTCATGCAGGCGACCGGCATGGTCAACGACCATCTGGTCGACTGCCATTGTCATGCAAGCTGCGGCAAGACGCAGCGCAAGCCGCGCCTCAAGGTCAAATGACGGCGAAGAAGACCGCGCGCGATGCGCAGTCCCGCGCCTGGCAGCGCATGCTGTCGGGACGGCGGCTCGACCTGCTCGATCCCTCCCCGCTCGATGTCGAGATCGCCGACATCGCGCATGGACTGGCGCGGGTGGCGCGCTGGAACGGGCAGACCGTTGGCGCCCATATCTTCTCGGTCGCGCAGCACACGCTACTGGTGGAGACGGTGATGCGGCACGAGATGCCGCGCGTGGATCAACGCATACGGCTGGCCGCGTTGCTGCATGACGCGCCCGAATATGTGATCGGCGACATGATCTCGCCGTTCAAGGCTGTGCTCGACGGCCATTACAAGGCGGTCGAAAAGCGCCTGCTCGGCGCCATCCACATCCGCTTCGGCTTGCCGCCGGTGCTGCCAGAGGAAATCACGCAAGCCATCAAAGCCGCCGATCGCGGCGCGGCCTATCTGGAGGCAACCGAGCTCGCCGGCTTCAGCGAAAACGAGGCAAGGCGCCTGTTCGGCCGCGATCCGGGCCTGCCCGACGGCGTCCAGCGCGACTATCTCACGCCCTGGACTGCGGCACGGGCCGAGAAGCAGTTTTTGGAGCGGTTCAACGCGGTGTTTGCGTAACACCATCCCTTCGTAGGGTAGGCAAAGCGACTTGTCCGCCGTAGCCCGCAGAGCGAAGGCGGGAGCGTGCCCACCAGCAAGGCGAGATGTACGCAGCGCGAAACGGTGGGCACGGCGCGATGTGCCTTTGCCCACCCTACGGCCGCTCGCTATAATCGGCGCCAAAAAGGTCCGCCATGATCCACGTCTGTTCCCTCGCCGCGCTTCCCGAAACCGTCCGCCTCACCGGCGCCAGCCACGTGCTGACGGTGATGGCCAATGTCGAGCAGGTGGCGCGGCCCGTGTCCGTGCTGCCGGCCAATCATCTCAAGGTGTCGATGGACGACATCATCGAGGAGATGGACGGCTTCGTCGCACCGTCAGAGACGCATATCGAGCAGGTGTTGACCTTCGTGCGCGGCTGGGACCGTAGCGCGCCGCTGGTGGTGCATTGCTACGCCGGCATCAGCCGCTCCACGGCGAGCGCGTTTGCAGCGGTATGCGCACTCAATCCGAACCGCGATGAGATCGAGATCGCCAGGAAGATCCGCGCAGCCTCGCCCATCGCCTCGCCGAACCGGCGCATCGTCGGCCTCGCCGACCGTGCATTGGGACGCGACGGCCGCATGCTGCGCGCGCTCGACGAGATGGGCCCGGGCGCGATGATGGTCGAGGGCCGTCCCTTCGTGATCGAGCTCGAATGAGGCGAGAGTCGAATAGCAGCGGCTATGGGACTGCGCCCCCTCTCCCGCTTGCGGGGGAGGGTTGGGGAGAGGGTGCTTCCGCATCGGGGTTCTCCCGGCTTGGAGAGAGCCCTCACCCGCGCCTTTGGCTCGACCTCTCCCGCAAGCGGGAGAGGTGCAGCGAGCTCGCGGCGAGATTTGTTCAATGAGCCGACATATCTTTTTCGCAACAGCCGCGACATCAGCCGCATGAGCGAGACGCTCCTGACGCCGATCGAGATTGGCCTGACCGCGGCCATCGTCGCGATCGAGGACCACGAGCCGCTGATCCTCACCGCGCGCGGCGGTGATGGGCTTGCCGGCCTGCCGTTCGGGCCGTTCGATGCGCTCGCCCATCGCACCTTCGAGATCGGCCTGCGCGCCTGGGTCGAGCAACAGACGGGCCTGCGGCTCGGCTATGTCGAGCAGCTCTACACCTTCGGCGATCGCGGCCGTCATGCCGGTGCCGGCGACACCGGCCCGCATATGGTGTCGATCGGCTATCTCGCGCTGACGCGCGCCGCCAGCGGCGAGCTCGCCGCGACCGGCGCGAGCTTCGAGCCATGGTATCGCTTCTTCCCCTGGGAAGACTGGCGCGAGCAGCCGCCAGAGATCATCGCCCGCGACATCATCCCGGCGCTGACGAAATGGGCCGAGGAGGAGACGCCGCAGACGACGCGGGCGCTGCCGCGAAAGGATCGCGTGCGGTTCTATTTCGGTCTCGACGGTGCGCCCTGGGACGAGGAGCGCGTGCTCGATCGCTATGAGCTCCTGTACGAGGCCGGGATGATCGAGGAGGCGCGGCGCGACGGCAGGCCTGCGGCATTAGCGCGCAAGAGGCTTCCCGCGCTTGGGACCTCGATGCGGTTCGATCACCGGCGCATCCTCGCCACAGCCATCGCGCGGCTACGCGCAAAACTGAAGTATCGTCCTGTTGTTTTTGAACTTTTGCCCGCCGAATTCACACTTACGGAATTGCAGCATACGGTGGAGGCCATCTCCGGCCGGCACCTGCACAAACAGAATTTCCGCCGCCTCGTCGAAATGGAAGCCCTGGTCGAACCGACCGGGGCGATGTCGACACAGACCGGGGGACGCCCGGCGGCACTCTATCGCTTCCGCCGCGAAGTACTCCAGGAGCGGCCCGCGCCGGGCTTGCGCGTACGCTCCCGGCGCTAGATTAAGAATTTGCGATCGGCCCTGCCCGCCGGTTGCCTGGAGGCTTCATGTTCGACGGCCCGTTTGACGTCTTTGCGTTGATCCTTGCGATCGCCGCCTTCCTGATCGCGATCAAGGCCTCCAGTCAGGCGGCTGAGCTGCGCCGCCGGCTGAGCTCGCTCGAAGAGATGTTTGACGCGCAGCGGAAAGTTAAGCCGCCGCCACTTACGCCGACTTGGGAGCAGGCGCCCGCAACCGCGACGGCCGCCGCGGAGCCGCCGCCGCTTGCGCCGGAAGCCGAGCAGGCGCCCCCGGCCCTCGCCGAACCCGTTTCGCCGCCGCCGCTCGGAACGAGCACCGAGGCCGATGCACCGCCACCCCTGCCTGCACCCGCACCCGGCTTCGAGGAGCGACTCGGCACGCGCTGGGTGGTGTGGATCGGCGGGCTTGCGCTCGCGCTCGGCGGCTTCTTCATGGTGCGCTATTCGATCGAGGCCGGCCTCGTCGGGCCCGGCGTGCGCGTGTTCCTCGGCGGCCTGTTCGCGCTGGCGCTGCTCGGTGCCGGCGAATGGACACGGCGCAAGGAGAGCATCTCCAGCATCGCGGCGCTGCCGATCGCCAACATCCCCGCGATCCTCACCGCGGCCGGCACGGCGGTGGCGTTCGCGACCATCTATGCAGCCTACGCGCTCTACGGCTTCCTGGTGCCCGCCACCGCCTTCGTGCTGCTCGGCCTCGTCGCGCTCGGCACGCTGGCCGCCGCGCTGCTCCACGGGCCCGCGCTCGCCGGCCTCGGCGTCGTCGGCGCGTTCGTGACGCCGGTCCTCGTCTCCAGCGGCAAGCCGGACTATTGGGCGCTCTACATCTATCTTGCCATCGTCACCGCAGCGAGCTTCGGCCTTGCCCGCATCCGGCTATGGCGCTGGCTCGCGGTGACTACGATCGTCTTCGCGGTGCTCTGGACCTTCATGGGGCTCGAGCTCGAGCTGCAGGTGGCCCCGCACGCCTTCCACGTCATTGCGGGCTTCACGCTCGCTGCGCTTCTCGTCGTCTGCGGTTTCATGTTCGGCCCGACCATCGAGGACGGCGAGATCGAGCCAGTGTCGTCGAGCTCGCTCGGCGCCTATCTGTTCGCGGCAATGATCATCGTGCTGTCGAGCGCGCATGCCGATCTGGCGCTCATTGCCTTCACCCTGCTGGTCGCAGGGACGCTGTTTGTCGCCTGGCGCGCGCCGGCGGCAACGGGTGCACTGGGCGCGGCTGCGGCGACCGTCTTCATCGTGTTCGCGGAATGGGCGGTGCGGGCCAATCCCGACATGCTGGTGCTGCCGGGCGGCCCCATGGCCGGCATCGGTCCTGTCCCCACCGATAGTTCGGTGACACTGCATCTGGTCACGGCCGCGATCTTCGCCGCGGGCTTCGGCATCGCAGGCTTCCTCGCGCAGGGCCGGTCCAATTCGGCGATCATCCCGGTGGTGTGGTCGGCAAGTGCGGTCGCGACGCCGATCGCGATCCTGGTTGCGCTCTTCGCCCGCATCGCCCATCTCGACCGCTCGATCCCGTTTGCGATCCTCGCCGTGCTGCTCGCTGCCGCCTTTGGTGCTGCGACCGAATCGCTGACGCGGCGCGAGACCCGGCCGGGCGCCATGATCTCGACGGCGCTGTTCGCGACCGGTACGCTCGGCGCGCTCGCGCTGGCGCTGACCTTCGCGCTCGAGAAGGGCTGGCTCACCATCGCGCTCGCGCTGATGTCGCTCGGCACTGCCTGGATCTCGATGCAGCGGTCGATCCCGTTCCTGCGCTGGCTCGCCGCCGTCTTCGCCGGCATCGTCACGGCACGCATCGTCTATGATCCCTGCATCGTCGGCGATGCCGTCGGCACCACGCCGATTCTGAACTGGCTGTTGTGGGGCTATGGCCTGCCGGCGCTGTCGTTCTGGGGCGCGAGCATGTTCCTGCGCCGCCGTGCCGACGATGCGCCGCTGCGCATGGTCGAGGCTGCGGCCGTCCTGTTCACCGCGCTGCTCGCCTTCATGGAAATCCGGCACCTTGCGACCGGCGGCCGCATGACCTCGCCGCCTTCGCTGCTGGAATTCTCGCTGCAAGTCTGCGTCACGCTCGCGATGGCGATCGGGCTGGAGCGCCTGCGGCTGCGCAGCCACAGCATCGTGCACAATGTCGGCGCGGTCGCGCTCACCGCGATCGCCGGGCTCATCAGCGTGTTCGGCCTGCTGATCCTGGAGAACCCGCTGCTGCTCTCCAGCGTCAATGTCGGCGGCCTCGTGTTCAACCTGCTGCTGCTCGGCTATGCGCTCCCCGCGGTGCTGATGCTGCTGTTGTCCTATGCGGTGGCGGGCCATCGCCCCGCCGCCTATGCCAATACGATTGCGGGCGGGGCACTTGTGTTCGCGCTCACCTACGTGACGCTGGAGATCCGCCGCTTCTATCACGGCCCGGTCCTGCTCTATGGCGGCACCACGGGCGCGGAGCAATACACCTATTCGATCGGCTGGCTCGCCTTCGGCGTGGTGCTGCTCGGCGTCGGCATCCTGGTCAATTCGGAGCGGGCGCGGCTCGCCTCTGCCGCCGTCATCGCGCTGACGATCCTGAAGGCCTTCGTCATCGATATGTCGACGCTGACAGGCGTCTACCGCGCGCTGTCGTTCATGTGCCTCGGCGTCGTGCTGGTCGCGATCGGCTGGCTCTACCAGCGCATCCTATTCCGGCGGCAAACGCCGCCGGCTCCGCAGACGAGCGCGTAGGGATCAGTGGAGGTCCCCTCACCTGGATCGCATCTTCGATGCGATCCGACCTCTCCCTTCGGGAGAGGTGAGCCAAGAGCCTGCGCCGCTTTTAGGCCGCGCGGACCGACTCCAGGAACTGCGCGACTTCGACCCTCAGACGGGTGCTGTCGGTCGCCAGTGATTTCGCCGCCGACAGCACTTCAGTCGAGGCCGAGCCGGTTTCGATCGCCCCGCGCTGCACGTTGGTGATGTTCGACGATACTTCCTGGGTGCCGAGCGAAGCCTGCTGGACGTTGCGCGATATCTCCTGCGTGGCCGCGCCCTGTTCTTCGACCGCGGCGGCGATCGCAGCGGAGACTTCGGACAGACGCTCGATGGTGCCGCCGATCTCCTGGATGGCGCTGACGGATTCCTGCGTGGCGGCCTGAATCCCTGCGACCTGCGCACCGATCTCGCCGGTGGCTTTCGCGGTCTGCTCGGCGAGCGCCTTCACTTCCGAGGCAACGACGGCGAAGCCGCGGCCGGCCTCGCCGGCGCGTGCCGCCTCGATGGTGGCGTTCAGCGCCAACAGGTTGGTCTGGCCCGCGATGGTGTTGATGAGCTCGACGACGTCGCCGATGCGCGAGGCCGCCTGAGACAGCGCGTTGACGCGCTCGTTGGTCCGCGCCGCCTGCTCGACGGCTTCTGCGGCCATCCGCGCCGAGTCCTGCACGCGGCGGCTGATCTCGGTGATGGAGGAGGACAGCTCCTCCGAGGCGGAAGCAACCGCCTGGACGTTGGTGGAGGCTTCCTCCGAGGCGGCGGCGACGACGGTCGCGAGCTCCTGGCCGCGCTGGGCGGTGCCGGTCAGCGTCGCTGCCGATGCTTCGAGCTCGGTCGAGGCTGATGACACGGTCTCGACCACCTCGCCGATCATGGCCTCGAAATTGCGCGTGATGGCATCGACGCGGCGGCCGCGCTCGATCTTGGCTTCGGCATCGCGCGCCGCTGCCTGGTCGGCGGCTTTCTTGGCGATCAGCGCCTCCTTGAAGATCTGGAGCGCATCGGCCATGGCGCCGATCTCGGTCTTGTCGCCGCGATGCGGCACGTCGGCCGAGAGGTCGCCCTGGCCGAGCGACTGCATCGGACGGATGATCGAAGCAATGCCACGAGAGACGTCGCGCACGAGATAATACGCGGCGCCGATCGCGATCACGACCGAAAACACAATGATGCCGACCAGGACGCGGAAGATCGTGGCGTAACTGTCGGACGCCTGCTTGGTCTCCAGCTCGGCGCCCTGATTGTTCAACTCGATACCCTTCTGGAGCAGCGGATCGGCGGCCTGGGCCATTTTCGCGACCTTGGTCTGCAACAGCTCGTTGGCATCGGTCGGGAAGCGGCCGACGCTCTTGCGCGACAGCGCCATCACCTCCTGAACGCCATTCAGATACTCGGCCCACGCCTTCGCCCATTGTTCGTAGAGCGCGCGCTCCTCGGCGGCAGTGATCAGCGGCTCGTAGACCTTGCGGGTCTTCTCGATGCGTTCGCGGAGCGAGGCGAGGCGCTTCTCTGCGGCATCCTTGCCTTCAGCACTATCCTGCATCAGGTGCAAACGAAGTGCGACGCGCAGCTCGTTAATGTCGGCGCGCATCGAGCCGAGCGCACGCACGCTGGGGAGCCAGCTCTGCGCAATCTCGACGGTGTGGGCGTTGATGTTCTGCATCGTGCCGATCGCCGTCACGCCGACACCGGCGAGCGAGAGCACGAGGACTGACAACACGGTCAGCAGCTTGAAGACGATCGACAACTTCGACATCACAACAAATCCCAACGATGCCTGGCAACGCGCACATCACCTGCGCCACAGGCGTCACGACGGACGACCGGGCCGAGGTCAGTTCAACAATGCTGGCTGGTTCTTATCCCGTAAGATTGCGCTCTATCCTCGCAAGCAGGCGTTAACATCGTCCTACGTAAAACTACCGGGCGGGCGGACATTCGTTGTTTTCTGCAATCATCCGCTGCACCTGCACGGATCTCGCGCTGCACCGCGCTTGATGGAGCAACATCTCCAAGGCTAACGGTCGCAGGGCGAAATACGCACGCGCGCGACCGCCGCAGGTTCGCGCGCGGCGGCTGCAAGCGATGCCTATTGAACGTCGTCAGCCGGCGCGCACAGAGCCGAGAAACTTGCCGACTTCGAGCTTGAGACGGTTGCTGTCGCCGGACAGCATTTGCGCGGCAGACAGGATCTGAGAAGACACCGAGCCGGTCTCGCTTGCGGCGCGCTGCACGTCGGTGATGTTGGACGACACCTGATGAGTGCCTGCCGCCGCCTGCTGCACGTTGCGAGAAATTTCCTACGTCGCGGCGCCCTGCTCTTCCACGGCGGCCGCAATCGTCGAGGAGATTTCCGACAGCTTCTCGATGGTATCGCTGATGGCCTTGATGGTACCGACCGAATGTTCGGTCGCGGACTGGATGCTGGCTATCTGCTGCCCGATCTCGCCAGTCGCCTTCGCAGTCTGCTCGGCGAGCGCCTTGACCTCGGAGGCAACCACTGCAAATCCCTTGCCGGCTTCGCCAGCGCGGGCCGCCTCGATTGTGGCGTTGAGTGCGAGCAGATTGGTCTGGCCCGCGATCGTATTGATCAGTTCGACCAAGAAGGTCTCGTCATAGTTGTAAATTGCAACCTGAAGTCGGAGCCTAGGAAGCTTTGCATCCGACGGTCTCTCCAACAAGGCTGACGCGAAAGACCGGCTGCTTGTTCTCGTCGAGCAGCTCCATGCGCCACTCGGCATTCGGCTTCAGGCCGCGGGCGATGCCGCCGAGCAGATTGGCACAAACCTCAGTCATCTCAGTCCAGGCCGCTGCGCGGTCCTCGAACTCGTACGGCTGATCGGCGGCGCCGGAATAGCGACCGGTGCTGATGCGGAAGAAGTACAGCGACATCGTTGAACCCCTTGCGTCGGGGCGTCCCCCGGCCGTACGCAAACTGGGACGCGAACAGCTACCAAGGCATGAAAGCCGCCGTCCGTATGACTACGGCGCGGCGGCTTCGTGCTCGATCGATTCTTCAACGAAAAACTGTGCGGCTGTCCTGTGCAGCCAACTCACTGCGTCGAGCGGCGCAGCTCCAGCGGAGCCTCGGCCTTCGCGGGTTCCGACTTGGCTTCCGACTTCACCGGCTCGAGGCGACCGCTCTCGACACGCGGCGTCTCGACCCGCGCGGCGACTTCGGTGTTGGGTGCAGCGATCGAACCGGTCCGCTCCGAGCTGCGCAACGAGCGCGGACGCGCGGCGGCGCGCGCCATTAGCATCTGATTGCCGCCCTGATGGTGGAAGTCGCAATAGGCGAAGCCCATGCCTGACACCGAGCCGCGGAAGCTGCGATCATCGGTCTTTTCCAGGTTGAAGCAGGGCTCGAACGGAATCCCCTTGATCGAGGCGCAGACGTTCTGGCCGCGGATTTGGAGCGTATTGCCGGGCAGACGAAGATGCTTCACCGGGCCCGCGCCCGAGAATTGCACCGCGCCGGCGGCACCGAGGTCGTCGAGGATGCGGCCCGCACCGCGGGTGCCGTCGAAACAGGTGAAGGCGAACACCTTGCCGGCGACGAAACGGCGCGCCTCGTCAGCATTCATGCTCCCGGCAATGGCCGGCGCAAACGTCGCTGCCGCCGTGACAGCCCCCAACACAATACGCGCAAGCATGCTCAACTCCGAACCAACCCCCGCAGCGGGCGATGCCTTATCTCTCTTTACCCGCTGCTTACCATACCAACCATGGCAACATTGGAGCAGCTTGGTTGGTAAAGTCTGAACGCCGTCAGACAATTTTTACCACGATGCGGCCGCGAACCGCGCCGGCCAGAATTTTCGCGCCCCAGTCGGGCACCTCGGCGAGGGGAATTTCCTGAGTGATTTCAGCTAGTTTTGTCCGGTCCAGATCGGACGCCAGGCGCTGCCAAGCGGCTTTCCGCGGCTCGATCGGGCACATCACCGAATCGATGCCGAGAAGGCACACTCCGCGCAAAATGAACGGCGCGACAGAAGATGGCAGGTCCATGCCGGCCGCCAGGCCGCACGCCGCGATCGCTCCACCGTATTTCGTCATCGACAGGAGGTTGGCGAGCGTGGTCGAGCCGACGCTGTCGACGCCACCCGCCCAGCGCTCCTTGGCCAGAGGCTTCGCCGGCGCCGACAATTCGTTGCGGTCGATCACTTCGGCTGCGCCCAGATGCTTCAGATAATCTGCTTCCGCGGCGCGACCGGTCGAGGCGATGACGTGATAGCCGAGCTTCGACAGCACGGCGGTCGCAACCGAGCCGACGCCGCCGGCGGCGCCCGTCACCACCACCGGACCACTCTTTGGCGAGAGGCCCTGTTTCTCCAGGGCGATCACGGACAGCATCGCTGTGAAGCCGGCGGTGCCGATCGCCATGGCGTCGCGCGCCGACAGGCCCTGCGGCAGCGCCACCAGCCAGTCGCCCTTCACCCGCGCCTTCTCGGCATAGGCGCCGAGATGGGTTTCGCCCATGCCCCAGCCGGTGCAGACCACCTTGTCGCCCGCCTTCCACTGCGGATGCGAGGACGCTTCGATCGTGCCGGCGAAATCGATGCCGGCGATCATTGGGAAGCGCCGCACCACCGGCGCCTTGCCGGTAAGTGCGAGGCCGTCCTTGTAGTTCAGCGTCGACCATTCCACACGCACGGTGACGTCGCCGTCCATCAGCTCGGCTTCATCGAACTGCGTCAGCTGCGCGGTGGTGCCCTTGTCCGCCTTGTCGATCCGGATCGCCTTGAACGTGGCCACGACTAAACTCCCTGACTTGTTTGTCGAGGATGTTTAGCCGATCAGGCCGGCTGCGCAACCGCCCGTCTCACCGGTTTCTCCACGATCGGAAGATTGATCAGTGCAGAAAGCACGCCGAACACGATCGAGAGCCACCAGATCGGCGTATAGGAACCGAAGCGCTCGAACACGATGCCGCCGAGCCAGACACCGAGGAAGCCGCCGACCTGATGGCTGACGAAGGCAAAGCCATAGAGCGTTGCGAGCCAGCGCGTGCCGAACATCAGCGCCACCAGCGCCGAGGTCGGCGGCACCGTCGACAGCCAGGTCAGGCCGGAGATCGCACCGAACGCGATCGCCGAGAACGGCGTGATCGGGAACGAGATGAAGGCAAGGGTCGCGAGCGCGCGAGTGAAGTAGATGGTCGAGAGGATGTAGCGTTTGGGCAGATAGTTCTGGAGGTAGCCGACGCTGAGCGAGCCCACGATGTTGAACAGGCCGATCGCCGCGATGACCCAGCCGCCGGTTTGCGCCGAGATGCCACGATCGACCAGGAAGGCCGGCAGATGCACGGTGATGAAGGCGAGCTGGAAACCGCAGGTGAAGAAGCCGAGCACCAAGAGCACGTAGGAGCGGTGACCGAAGGCTTCCGCCAGCGCCTTGGTGAAGGTCTGCTCATCCGCAGGCGCCGCGGTTGCCGTGCTTGCGACCGGCGGCGTCGAGAGCGCCAGCGACAGCGGGATGATCAGCAGCATCAGGAAGCCGAACACGGAGAGCGCCTGCTGCCAGCCGAAATTGTCGATCAGCGCGACGCCGATCGGCGCGAACAGGAATTGCCCGAACGATCCCGCCGCGGTGCCGGCGCCGAGCGCAAGGCCGCGCTTCTCGGCCGGCAGCAGCTTGCTGAAGGCCGACAGCACCAGGTTGAACGAGCAGCCGGCAAGACCGAAGCCGACCATCACGCCGGCGCCGATGTTGAGTGACAGCGGCGTCGAGGAGTAGCGCATCAGGAGCAGGCCGCCGGCATAGAGCAGAGCGCCGACACACATCACCCGGAACAGGCCAAAGCGATCCGCCACCGCCCCGGCGAGAGGCTGACCCAAGCCCCACAGCAGATTCTGCACGGCGATCGCGAGGCCGAACACGTCGCGGCCCCAGGTGAACTCATGGCTCATCGGCTGCACGAAGAAGCCAAGCGCCGAGCGCGGACCGAAGCCGAGCATGCCGATGGCGCAGCCGCAGAGAATGATCACAGCCGGGGTGCGCCAGTTCGAGGAACGTGAGGCCGGAGCGAGCTCGCCGATCTGTGTCGACATGGTGGTCCTCGTCTGTCGTTGGCGGTTCTGCAAATCGGCAGCCGCGAATGAGCCCGGTTTAATGCACCTGCATGAAAATCCCAAGTCAAAAACGATTGCATTCCACGGGGAGCTGCCACCGGAGCATTGCAATTCACGCGGCCTCGCCTGACGGGCACTTGACGGGAATGTGTGCGGCAGCGCCTAGGCGTCTTCGGTAAAGCATGCTATTCTTGATTTACTCAGTTTGAGCATATAAGAGCTGGGTGACATTCGCTCCGGCCACTCGGCCGGACTATTCAGGACCTGTATATACTCAAATTGAGTATAAACAATGCGAGGGAGGCTTCGATGCCGATCATTGGAATTTACGGCCCCGACGATTTCGCCAACCGGCCGCCCGGCCAAATCAATGGCCAAATCAATGGCCATCAAGTCCATGACCATGTCGTCAGCTCCCCTCCCGCCGCGCCGAGCCGGCCGGGGCTTGCGCTGCCGATGCCCTCGCTGGACTGGACGCCGGAGGTCGAGCGCGCCACGGCATCCCTGTATGAGCGCGTGAAGCAGGTGATCCCGCCGATCGAATGGCCGCTGATGGCGCCGACAATCAAGGCGATCAACGAGCTGAAGGCGGCGCGGGGCGCGGTGATCCTCGCGCACAACTACCAGGCCCCGGAAATCTTTCACTGCGTCGCCGACATCGGCGGCGATTCGCTCCAGCTCGCGGTCGAAGCCACCAAGGTGAAGGCCGGCATCATCGTCCAGTGCGGCGTGCACTTCATGGCGGAGACGTCAAAACTGCTCAACCCGGACAAGACGGTGCTGATTCCGGACTCGCGCGCAGGCTGCTCACTGGCCGCCAGCATCACCGGCGCAGACGTTCGCCTGCTGCGCGAGAAATTCCCTGGCGTGCCGGTCGTTGCCTACGTCAACACCTCGGCCGAGGTGAAGGCCGAGGTCGACATTTGCTGCACCTCGTCGAACGCGGTGCAGGTGGTCGAGAGCCTGAATGCGCCTAGCGTGATCTTCCTGCCCGACCGCTATCTCGCCACCTACGTGGCCTCGAAGACCGACGTGAAGATTATTGCCTGGAAGGGCGCCTGCGAAGTGCACGAGCGCTTCACGGGTGAAGAGCTGCGCAGTCTTCGCGATGACGATCCCTCGGTGCAGATCATCGCGCATCCCGAATGCCCGCCGGACGTGTTGGCGGAGGCCGACTTCACCGGCTCGACCGCGCACATGATCAGCTGGGTGCGCAACAAGCGGCCGCGGCGGCTGGTGATGATCACGGAATGCTCGATGGCCGACAATGTGCGGGCCGAGCTGCCCGACGTGGAGATGCTGCGCCCCTGCAATCTCTGCCCGCACATGAAGCGCATCACGCTTGCCAATATCCTGGAGAGCCTGCTGACGCTCCGCGAGGAAGTGACGATCGATCCCGCGCTCGCGGAGCGCGCACGGCGCTCGGTCGAGCGGATGATCAATTTGAAGAATTGAGAGCGAGAAGCAGCAACACACCCGTCGTCTGAGACAAGCGCGCGCAGATCCGGGACCGACAGGACGCGAGTATTGGCACGCTGGTGGTCCCGGCCTGCTGCAACAACAACAGCAATGGGTTCTGGCTTTGGCCAGGACGACAATGAAGAAACCATGCAAGACAGAATCGAAAATCTCACCCGCACCACCGACGACGTGGTCATCGTCGGCGGCGGTCTTGCCGGATTGTTCTGCGCGCTGAAGCTCGCGCCGCGGCCCGTGACGCTGATCTCGGCTGCGCCGCTGGGACAGGGCGCATCCTCCGCGTGGGCACAAGGCGGCATCGCGGCGGCAGTGGCCGAAGCCGATAGTCCGGAAGCGCATACCGCGGATACGATTGCCGTCGGGGGCGGTCTCGTCGATAAAGCCGTTGCACTTGGGATGGCGCGGGAGGCGGCGCCGCGAATCCATGATCTTCTCGCCTTTGGTGTCCCATTCGATCGCGACCTGGAAGGAAAGCTCGCCGTCGGACGCGAAGCCGCACATTCGGCCCGGCGCATCGTACATGTGCGCGGCGACGGAGCCGGTGCCGCGATCATCGCGGCCTTGAGCGAAGCTGTGCGCCGCACGCCGTCGATCCGTATCATCGAAGGTCTGGTCGCCGAAGCATTGTTGACCGAGCACGGTGCCGTCACGGGCATTCAATTGCGCGAGGCCGGCCATCCCTGTGCACGGCCGATCACCCTCGCCTCGCGCGCGATCGTGCTGGCCACCGGCGGCCTTGGGCATCTCTATGCCGTCACCACCAATCCGCTCGAGGCCAGCGGCTCGGGCCTTGCGATCGCCGCTCGCGCCGGTGCGGTGATCGCCGATCCGGAATTCGTGCAATTCCATCCGACCGCCATCAGGGTCGGGCGCGATCCGGCGCCGCTTGCGACCGAGGCGCTGCGCGGCGAAGGCGCGACGCTCATCAACGGCAATGGCGAGCGTTTTATGGCGGCGCGCCATCCGCTCGCCGAGCTCGCACCGCGCGACATCGTCGCCCGCGGCGTCTTTGCCGAAATCGCGGCCGGACGCGGTGCCTTCCTCGATGCGCGGCAGGCGCTGGGTGCGCCCTTCGCCGACAAATTTCCGACCGTGCATGCAAGCTGCCTCGCCGCCGGAATTGATCCCGCGGCAGAGGCCATCCCGATCGCGCCGGCCGCGCACTATCACATGGGCGGCATCGCGGTGGACGCGCGCGGCCGCAGCTCGATCGACGGGCTCTGGGCCGGCGGCGAAGTGGCCTGCACCGGCGCGCATGGCGCCAACCGGCTCGCTTCCAATTCGTTGCTGGAGGCCGTGGTCTACGCCGCGCGCATCGCCGAGGACATCGCCGGCTGCGCCGTCCCCGCGCCCGCCCGGCTTCCGGACGCATTGGTGATGCCGCGCGGCGGCGCGCCGGAGGCTACGGCCGTGAAGCGGCTGCGAGCCATGATGAACACACGCGTCGGCGTCATCCGCGACGCCGACGGATTGGCGGAGGCCGTCCGCAGCTTCGCCGCGCTTGAACGCGAGGCCGGCAACATCGCGCTGCGCAACATGGCGACCTCCGCGCTGCTCGTAGCCGCTGCTGCCTGGAGCCGGCGCGAGAGCCGCGGCGCGCATTTCCGCGCCGACCATCCGGCGGATGTCCCTGCCCTGGCGCAACGAACGATGACCACGCTCGACGCTGTGCGCGAAGTGGCCGACGGCCTCGCCGATCGCCCGATGCCACCCACCGCGCAACCCATCATGGCCTGACGGAGCTCTCATGATCACCGCAACCTCGCTGCTCTATCCCGACGCCTTTCTCTCGCCCCTCGCAATTGACGAGGCCGTGCAGCGCGCACTCGACGAAGATCTCGGTCGCGCCGGCGACGTCACCTCGCTGGCAACGATTCCGGAAGCAACGACGGCGCAGGCGATCCTGGTCGCCCGCCAGTCCGGCGTGATCGCCGGATTGCCGCTGGCGCTGGCGACGCTGCAAAAGCTCTCGCCCGACATCGACGTGCGTGCGCATGTCCGCGACGCGGCACGGGTTGCCCGGGGGCAGCAGGTGTTGACGATCTCAGGGCCCGCGCGCGCCATTCTCACGTCGGAGCGGACCGCACTGAACTTCGTCGGCCGCCTGTCGGGTATCGCGACGCTGACGGCCGACTATGTCGCGCGCACCGAAGGCACGCGGATGCGCATCTGCTGCACGCGAAAGACCACGCCGGGATTGCGGGCGCTGGAAAAGTACGCCGTGCGCTGCGGCGGCGGTTTCAATCACCGCTTCGGCCTCGACGATGCGATCCTGATCAAGGACAATCACATCGCGGTCGCCGGCGGCATCCGCCCCGTGCTGGAGCGCGCCCGCGCTCATGCCGGCCATCTCGTCAAGATCGAGATCGAGGTGGACACGCTTGCGCAACTGCGCGAGGTACTGGCCACCGGAATGGCCGACGCGGTGCTGCTCGACAACATGGATACCGCGACGTTGCGCGAGGCGGCGCGGATCAACGAGGGCCGCCTCAAGCTGGAAGCGTCCGGCGGCGTCACACTGGACTCGATCGCGGCGATCGCCGCCACCGGCGTCGACTACGCCTCGGCCGGCGCGCTGACGCACTCGGCGCCGAATTTCGACTGTGCGCTGGATATCGAGGCGTGATGGTCCTTGCCTCTCCCCGCAAGCGGGCGAGGCAAGAAAACTACCGCCGCTCGCCCATCTCCGCGGAACTCTTGGCTTCCTGCGCAAGCGCGGCGGAAAGCGCTGCGGTCTGCGCGGGCGTGCCCCAGCTTGGCTCCTCGCTGCCATCGCCCCAGGCGCGCGGACGGTAGAAGGTGTGCACGCCGGTCTTGTACATCTTCTTCATCTCGGCGACCCAGGACGGGCGCACCCAATAGGCATGGTAGTGCGTGGACTTGCCGACCTCGGGCAGCCAGATCTGGCCATCGAGCATCGCCTTCGAAATCTTCTTGGCGCGCTCCCACATCTCGGGCTCGCGGATCACGTCGGCGTTGTTGTCGCAGGCGAAGGTGAACTGGCAGGCGAGGTGGCGGTACTTGTTCTGATAGACCACGCCGCACACGGTGTCGGGATATTTTCCCGAGAACACGCGGTTCATCACGACCTGCGCGACCGCCATCTGGCCGCGCACGGCCTCGCCGCGCGATTCGAAATAGACCGCTTCGGCGAGACACTTCTCGGACTTGGCGCGCGACTTGTCGTCGAGCGCGAGCCGCTCCGCGGGCGATCTGGCGCGCTGGTTGTCGGCGTTGACCTCGCCCTTCGGGGCGACGCTCTCGCCGCTCTCGATGTCCTTGGCGATCTCGGCTGTCGGCGGCGACAGCGAGGCCGTCACCTTCATATCGGGATCAGGCATTACGATCAGCGGCTCGGCCCCGGGCTGCCAGCTCTCGATGCTCTCGAGACTACCGCCGAGCGAGGAGCTGCCGAAGAACAGGTTCGACGTCTTGACGCTGAAGGGATCGCGCGCCGGGGCGGCCGGCGCCGTGGCCCGCTTCAGCGCTTCCAGCGGCTGCACCGCGATCGCGCGCGCGGCATCGCTCGCCTGCGGCGCATTGGTATATTGCGGCAGCGGCGGTGCACGGAGCGCTTCCTGGAGCTCGGGATCGAGCGCGGCCGCGGACTCCGGCGACATCGGCGGCGGTAACGCGGCGGTCTTGGCACCGAATACCGAGCTGTTCGAGGTCGCGGGATTTTCCTGCGCGGGCACTGCCGGCGGCGCAGCGGCCTCGGGAGGTGTCGTCGGGGTCATGATCGCGAGGCGATCACCCTTCATCGAGCGATCGACCTTTGGAAAATCGGCGGCCTGGTAGTGCGGCGGCGTCTGCAGCGCCGGATTGCGGCTGATCGCACCCGTGACGTCGCGACCATCGATGCTGGCGAGGCGAACCATTGCGCTCTGCGGAACCGAGGTGCCGATCGGCCGGGAAAAACTGTAGGTGGCGAGCTGGATCGAGGACGCCGCGGAATACACCTGCTTCTGCCAACGCTCGGCGACGCCCGGTTGGCGCGCCAGCAGCGAGGCAATGTCCTGATAGCCGGTCTCTCTCGGCATCAATGCGAAGATGCAGAGACCGATGCCGAAGGACGCGAACCGCGCGCCCTTCGGATGGTTACGCAACAGTGACATCGATACGCTCACGCTACGCTTACGCCAGTTCCGATCGAACGTCAGTACATCCGTGCAATTCGATCTTGATTGTAAGTATCCAATTTAGGTTGCCGGTGCGTTAATCGACGTGGCGCGCACGGCACACTCAAGCAAACACGGGTGTTTTCACGGGGCGATCGCGCGCGGTGGTAAATGCGTCGTCACGTCAGGGGGTAAACAACCGGTCAACGCGAATGGTGAAGGAACTCTTGCGCACATGTATCAATACGGGACGCGCGATCATTATGCTGTTTGGCGTTTGCGCAAAGCGTTCCCCCATCACGGGTGTCATGCTTCGCGAAAGCGGGGCATCCAGTACGCCGCGTCGTCTCGATTCATCACGACCGTCTCGGCGTATTGGATTGCCCGGTCAAGCCGGGCGATGACAGGGAGTGCGGCGAACGCGTCCCGCAAGCTCGTCATTGCTGTCGATGTTCAATAATTCGCTGATTGGATCGCGGTGGTCTTGGTAGCGGCGAAGGCCTTGGGAGTTTGTCCTGCCAAGGCCTGATGGGGT
>NZ_JADPKG010000002.1:0-945 GCF_023073875.1 Bradyrhizobium sp. 154 | reverse complement strand
ATCACTCATGCAGAGTGATTCTACAACAACTCCGCATGAGTGACGAACGACTCTTGATAAGGATCAACCAGCTCGTACTGGCTGATCCACAATTCGCATCGGCACACGCTTCCAGTCCGAGCCATCGAGCAGCACCGAGAGCTGAGCATGAGATAGCGGCATGACGCCTTCCTTGATCGGCGGCCAGGTAAACTGCCCCTCGATTCTTTTGTAGTAAAGGACAAGCCCGCTTCCATCCCAAGTCAGGATCTTCACGCGATCTCGGCGCTTGGAGCGGAAGACATAAAGTCCGCCGTCGAACGGATCGGCTCCAAAGGCCTCGCTCACCAGCATCGCCAGCGAATCCATGCCGCGACGGAAATCGACCGGCTGCGTCGCAATCCAGATCGACAACCCAGGTCGAAGCCCGATCATCGACCAACCGTCCCGACTGCCGCCAGCACCTCGCACAGTGCCCGCCGGTCGACTGTCCCCCTGACATAGATGCGAACCGCGCCGACCTCGATCTCGATCGCCGCCTGCTCCTCACTCGGCAATTGGCCCCCGCAGCCGGTGATCGCGACCGGCACAAAGCCAGGTGGCATGCCTCTGTCCCCGCGCTCCGCGACCTGCGCCCGCCTGACCTGGCGACGCCAGAGAAACAACAGACTTGGACTGATGTCGTGTCGCCGCGCCAGCGCGGACACGCTTGCACCCGGCGCAAAACTCTCCGCGACAATCGCCGCCTTCGCATCGGTCGACCAGCGCCGACGCCGGCCCGTCCCGGTGATGATCTCGACACGCTGCAGCGTGTCGGCGCCGTTTTCAAGGATAGGCGTATGCCTATCCTTATCGCTATCCTTACGACTATCCTTCGACATTGTGACCTCGCGACAAACTATTCCGCGAGATCTTCCTAGCCGACCAGATCAGCCCTCAGCGCGTGGTCCCTGCATGACGCTCACA
>NZ_JADPKG010000081.1:0-46369 GCF_023073875.1 Bradyrhizobium sp. 154 | reverse complement strand
GCTCAACTGGTACGTCAACGGCAACGTCCGCTTCATGCTCGACTACCTGCACGGAACTGTGTCACGGCAGGCCTCGCCGATCTCGACCGCCGATGTCGGCTCGAAGTTCGACGCCGTCGCGATGCGCACACAGTTCGCGTTCTGAGGCAATCTCATCCGGGAGCAGAACGATCCGCTCCCGGATGTTTACGCCGCGCGCTTCGGCTTCTTCACCACGACCGGCGGCGGCGCACAGGACAGCCGCTGCTGGTGGCTCTCGCCCCAGGCCTTCAGGATGTCGATGACTGGCTTGAGGCTCTCGCCGAGTTCGGAGAGGCAATACTCCACGCGCGGCGGCACCTCCGCATAGACCTTCCGAATCACGAGCTTGTCCTCCTCCAGCGCGCGAAGCTGCTTGGTCAGCATGCGCTGGGTGATGCCGGGCATCCGGCGGCGCAATTCGCCGAAGCGCTGGGTGCCGCTCTGGAGGTGGTAGAGGATGACACCCTTCCACTTGCCGTCGATCAGATCCAGCGTCGCCTCGACCGAGCAGCCGGGGCGCCGGGCAAAATTGCGCCGTTTCATGCGTGTTTTCCCGATAGTATCCAAACAGGGACTATATCCCCAAATTTACAGTACTTGCCAAATCGGGGCCAGAGCGACAGTTAGGGCGGCGGGCGAACAGAAGCCATCTGATGGAGACAAGCCATGAAGGCCGTCGGCTACAAGAAATCGCTTCCGATCGAGGACGCGGATTCACTCATTGATTTCGAGACCGCAAAACCCGAGCCCGGAGGGCGCGACATCCGCGTCGCCGTGAAGGCGATTTCGGCCAACCCGGTCGACTACAAGGTGCGCAAGCGCGCCACCCCGTCCGAGGGCGAGATCAAGATCCTCGGCTATGACGCGGCGGGCGTCGTCGATGCCATCGGTCCCGACGTCACGCTGTTCAAGCCAGGTGATGAAGTGTTTTACGCTGGTTCTATTCTGCGTCAGGGCACCAACTCGGAATACCACCTGGTTGAGGAGCGCATCGTCGGCAACAAGCCGAAGAGCCTGTCGTTCGCGCAAGCGGCCGCCCTTCCCCTCACCTCCATCACCGCATGGGAGCTTCTGTTCGACCGTCTCGGCGCAGTACCCGGCAAGAGCGTCGATCCGCGCACACTGCTGATCACTGGTGGCGCCGGTGGCGTCGGCTCGATTCTGATCCAGCTCGCCCGCCGCCTCACTGGCCTCACGGTGCTCGCGACCGCGACGCGGCCGGAGTCGCAAAAATGGTGCCTCGATCTCGGCGCCCATGCGGTGATCGACCACGGCAAGCCGATGAAGGAGCAGATCGAGAGCTTGAGGCTGCCGCCGGTCGCGTTGGTCGCAAGCCTCACCTTCACTGACCAGCACTACAAGGCGATCGCTGAGTTCATGGCACCGCAGGGCAAGTTCGGCCTGATCGACGATCCGCAGGAATTCGCCATGAGCACATTCAAGGGCAAGGCGATCTCGGTGCACTGGGAGTCGATGTTCACGCGTTCCTCGTTCCAGACCCCCGACATGATCGCGCAGCATCATCTGCTCAATGACGTCGCCGACCTCATCGACAAGGGCGTGTTGCGCACCACGCTCGACCAGACCTTCGGCACCATCAATGCGGCCAACCTCAAGCGCGCGCACGCGCTGCTCGAAAGCGGCAAGTCACGCGGCAAGATCGTGCTGGAGGGGTGGTAGCGGCTCCGGCGTCGGTGCGTAGGGTGGGTTAGCCGAAGGCGTAACCCACCCTACGTTTCCGCCACGCCTTCGACGAACATCAGCCGCCGCTCCAGCGCCGTCTGCCGCACTCTTAGCGCTTCGGCATATTCCGTTGAAGCGTACCATTCCTTCAGCCTCGCCATCGACGGAAATTCGACGATGACGATAGCCTTCGGTGGAAGATTACCTTCGGCCAGTTCAGCCTTGCCGCCGCGGACCAGATAACGCCCGCCGTATTGCGCAATCGTCTTCGCGGCCAGCGTACGATAGGCTTCAAATTCATCGGGATCGCGCATCTCGACTTCGGAAATCACATAGGCTGTCATGCCGGCCTCACGCAATGGTGTTGACGATGCCGCCTTCCGCCCGCAACGCCGCACCGTTGGTCGCGGATGCTTCCTTGGACGCGACATAGACCACCATGTTGGCGATCTCGTCGACGCTGGCGAAGCGTTGCAGCAGCGAACTCGGGCGATGCTGCCTGACAAAATTGGCGGCGGCCTCTTCCACCGACTGTCCGTTCTGCCCAGCGAGATCCTTAACGAAGGTCTCGACGCCCTCGGACATGGTCGGGCCGGGCAGCACGGAATTAACTGTGACGCCGGTGCCGCGAGTGAGCTGCGCGAGGCCCCGCGCGACCGAGAGCTGGGCCGTCTTACTCATGCCGTAGTGAATCATCTCGACGGGAATGTTGAGTCCGGACTCCGAGGAGATGAAGACGATGCGGCCCCAATTGCGCTTCAACATGCCTTTCATATACGCCCGCGACAGACGGACGCCGCTCATCACGTTGACTTCGAAGAAGCGACTCCAGTCCTCGTCGGGAATCTCGAAAAACTCCTTCGGCTCGAAGATGCCGGCATTGTTGATGAGGATGTCGATCTCGGGAAGCGCCGCCACGAGCGCCTCGCAGCCTGCCGCCGTTGAGACGTCGGCGGCGATGCCACGGATCTTGGCGCCGGTCTCTTCCAGCTTGCGGACGGCGGCATCGACCTTGTTCCGGCCGCGGCCGTTGATCACGACGCTGGCGCCCGAAGCGGCAAGGCCCTTGGCGATGGCGCGGCCGATGCCGGCAGTGGAGCCGGTCACCAGCGCGGTTTTTCCCGAAAGGTCGATGTTCATGCGTTATCTCCATTGAGGTTGGTGGAGATATGTGCCCCGCGTGCCATCGCAATCACCGCTCACCGACGCGTGAGTACCAACGGCCACAACACGGGAATCTTAGGGCGCGCAAAGCGAAAGCGTGCCATCATTCAGAGTGCTCGCGAAGCTTTCTGCAGCGTTCGGTGCGAAACGCACGGTCGCCGAATTCTGCAGATCCGGGTCGGGCGTCTTCCAAACTTCGGAAGAGACATCCACATGCACAAGCCACGTTCCGCGGCTATCGTAGGGCTTGCTGCTGATCCTCCGATGGCTTTGATCGAGCTCCTTCGGATTCCCGCTGCTCCAAAAAAGCGAAGCTCCACCCTTCCGGCGCTCGAAGCACGGCACGGAAAAAAAGCGGCGCCCGAGGGCGCCGCTTTCAAATTTCGTACTGCCGAAAGGCTTACGCCGCCTCGGCTTCCTTTTCCTGCACCGGACCAGAATCCTGGCCCTTGGCATCGACGTCGCGATCGACGAACTCGATTACGGCCATCGGGGCGTTGTCGCCGTAGCGGAAGCCGGCCTTGATGATGCGGGTGTAGCCGCCCTGGCGGTCCTTGTAGCGGGTCGCGAGCGTATCGAAGAGCTTCTTGACCATGTCGAGGTCGCGCAGCTCCGCGATCGCCTGGCGGCGCAGCGACAGGCCGCCCTTCTTGCCGAGGGTGACGAGCTTCTCGACGATCGGGCGGAGCTCCTTGGCCTTGGGCAGCGTGGTGACGATCTGCTCGTGCTTGATCAGCGCAGCCGCCATGTTAGCGAACATCGCCTTGCGATGCTCGGCCGTGCGGTTGAGCTTCCGATGAACCTTGCCGTGACGCATGTGTTTATTCCTTACGTATGAACTGCCGCGACGGTTCGTCGGACAAGTTGCTCAGGTGGGCTTCCTGCGTTCGCCCATGAAAATCGTGGCCGGATGTCTCCGGCCACGACGGTGAAGTCGATCAGTAGTGATCCTCGAAGCGCTTGGCGAGCTCGTCGATGTTCTCCGGCGGCCAGCCCGGCACTTCCATGCCGAGGTGCAGCCCCATCTGGGCCAGCACTTCCTTGATCTCGTTCAGCGACTTGCGGCCGAAGTTCGGGGTGCGGAGCATTTCCGCTTCGCTCTTCTGCACGAGATCGCCGATGTAGACGATGTTGTCGTTCTTCAAGCAGTTGGCCGAACGCACCGAGAGCTCGAGCTCGTCCACCTTCTTGAGGAAAGCCGGGTTGAAGGCGAGGTCCGGGATGATCTCCTGGGCAACTTCCTTGCGCGGCTCTTCGAAATTGACGAACACGTTGAGCTGATCCTGGAGGATGCGCGCGGCGTAGGCCACGGAATCATCCGGCGAGATCGCACCGTTGGTCTCGATCGTCATGGTCAGCTTGTCGTAGTCGAGGATCTGACCCTCGCGGGTGTTCTCGACCTTGTAGGAGACCTTGCGGACCGGCGAGTACAGGCTGTCGACCGGGATCAGGCCGATCGGCGCGTCCTCGGGACGGTTGCGCTCGGCGGGCACGTAACCCTTGCCGGTCGAGACCGTGAACTCCATGCGGATCTCCGCACCCTCGTCGAGGGTGCAGATCTGGAGGTCCGGGTTGAGCACGGTGACGTCGCCGACGGTCTGGATATCGCCAGCGGTGACGACGCCCGGGCCCTGCTTCTTCACGACCATGCGCTTGGGGCCCTCGCCCTGCATCTTGATCGAGATGTCCTTGATGTTGAGCACGATGTCGGTGACGTCCTCACGGACGCCAGCGATCGAGGAGAACTCGTGCAGCACGCCGTCGATGTGCACCGACTGCACCGCCGCGCCCTGGAGCGAGGAGAGCAGGATGCGCCGCAGCGCGTTGCCGAGGGTCTGGCCGAAGCCGCGCTCGAGCGGCTCGGCGACGATGGTCGCGAAACGGTTCGAGTCGCTGCCAGGCGTAACCTGGAGCTTGTTCGGTCGAATCAGTTCTTGCCAATTTTTCTGGATCGTCACTGTTTCACCCATACAGGCCAGTCAATTTGAAAAACTCAAATACTGGCGTTGGAGAAAGGCCGCGGATGATTCCCGCGGCTTCGCAAAAAAAACATCGCGAGCGCCGACGCGCTCGCAATTTCGTATTAAACGCGCCGACGCTTCCGGGGACGGCAACCGTTGTGCGGGATCGTGGTCACGTCGCGGATCGAGGTGACGGTGAAGCCCGCGGCCTGGAGCGCGCGGAGCGCCGATTCGCGGCCCGAACCGGGACCGGCCACTTCGACTTCCAGCGTGCGCATACCGTGCTCCTGCGCCTTCTTGGACACGTCCTCGGCTGCAACCTGCGCGGCATACGGGGTCGACTTGCGCGAGCCCTTGAAGCCCATCGTGCCGGCGGAAGACCAGGCAATCGTGTTGCCCTGCGCATCCGTGATGGTGATGGTCGTGTTGTTGAACGACGAGTTCACATGCGCGACGCCGGAGGCGATGTTCTTGCGCTCACGACGGCGAACGCGGGTGGCTTCCTTGCCCATTGAGTCCCTTTCCTGACGATCTCAAACGCCGCCGTAATGCCAGCGGCTACACCTGTGGAACGAAAGGCGCGTGGCGAACGGGTCATCCCCCGTTCACCACACGCCGCGATTGGCTGCGAAAACTTACTTCTTCTTGCCGGCGATGGCCTTCGCCGGGCCCTTGCGCGTGCGCGCGTTGGTATGAGTGCGCTGACCGCGCACCGGCAGACCGCGACGATGACGCAGGCCGCGATAGCAGCCGAGGTCCATCAGACGCTTGATGTTGATACCGACCTCACGACGCAGATCGCCCTCGACGAGATAGTCGCGGTCGATCACTTCGCGGATCTGGAGCACTTCGGCGTCGCTGAGCTGATTGACGCGACGATCCGCGGGGATCTTCACCTTCTCCAGGATCTCACTGGCGATCTTCGGGCCGATGCCATGGATATACTGGAGCGCGATCAGCGCGCGCTTGTTGGTGGGAATGTTCACGCCGGCAATACGGGCCACGGCCTTCTCTCCTATCGCCGATCCTCGTCAGGATCGGGCTTTAAGTGCTTGTGTTCTCGGGCAGGTGTTCACAAACGCGAACACGACGCCCACCCCCGGTCTTCCTGGGGCCCGGCATCGTCTGAAACTATCCGACTTGGATGCGGGGCTTATTAGGGGATTCCGGGGGCGCTCGTCAACCGCTGCTAGCGTTTGGCTCGCTTTTTCGTGACCTTTTTTGCGGCCTTTTTGGCACCCTTCTTGACGGCCTTCTTGGCAGTCTTCCTGGTCGCCTTCTTTGCTGTCTTCCGGGTGGCCTTCCCGGCGCTCTTCAGGGCTTTCTTGGCGGCCTTTTTAGCGGAATTGGCCGCCTTTTTGGCCGTTTTTGCCGGCTTTTTGGCCGCTGTCTTCGCTGTCTTCGCCTTCTTGGCCGGCGCAGCCTTGGCCGCGCTGCGGGCATGCGTCTTGCCGTGGGTCTTGGGCTCGACCGCCCCGAGCGCCAGGAGCTGGCGGTGGATGGCACGGGTGACCTCGTCGATGGCCATCATGCCGTCGATGGTCGAGAGCTTCCGCCGCTCGGAATAGTAGTGAATCAGCGGTTCCGTCTGGCTGCGGTAGCTGGCGAGGCGCTTGGTCAGGACCTCCGGGGTGTCGTCGACCCGGACCTCCTCCCCGCGCTCGCGCATCTGGGCGACGCGGGTCTCGACGCGGTTCAGGAGTGCGCTCTCGTTGACACGCAGCTCGATCACGGCATCGAGCTTGAGATGCTTGCGCTTGAGCAGCTCGTCCAGCGCCTCGGCCTGCGGCACGGTGCGTGGGAAACCGTCGAGGATGAAACCGTTCTTGGCATCCGGCTGGTCGATGCGGTCGGAGATGATTCCGACCACGACCTCGTCGGGCACGAGGCCGCCACTCGCCATGATCTCCTTGGCCTTCAGCCCGACCGGCGTTCCTGCCGCAACGGCCGCGCGCAGCATCTCGCCGGTCGAGAGCTGGACGATGCCATAGCGCTGCACCAGCAGCTGCGCCTGGGTCCCCTTGCCCGACCCCGGCGGTCCCAGAAGTATAATTCTCATCGGCGTACGCCCCCCGGATTGGTGAGCGATACGTCGCGCACCTGTGTTTGAAGATCAAGGACAGTGCAAACCATAATCGGCGCTGCACCGCTACCCACATCATAGGGGAGCGGATGGGCTGTCGCCAAGAAGGGCTTTGAAATCAGTGATTGTGCTGCTGTGAGAACAGCTCTGCCGATATGACCGAATGGCTGCTGCTGCCGTGCAGGCGCCGCGTGTTGCTGGCGGAGCGAATCGGCGGCGCAATCGCGCCGCCTTCGGGGGACGCTGCGCTTAGCGGCGGCGGCCGCGCAGCTTCGACTTGCGGATCAGGCCTTCGTACTGATGCGCCAGCAGATAGCCCTGCACCTGCGCCACGGTGTCCATGGTGACGCTGACGACGATCAGCAGCGAGGTGCCGCCGAAGTAGAACGGCACCGAGGCGTAGGAGATCAGGATCTCCGGAATCAAGCAGACGATCGCCAGATAAATCGCGCCGAGCACGGTGATGCGTGACAGCACGTAGTCGATATATTCGGCGGTGCGCTCGCCGGGACGGATGCCCGGAATGAAGCCGCCGTGCTTCTTCAGATTGTCCGCGGTCTCGGTCGGGTTGAACACGATCGCGGTGTAGAAGAAGGCGAAGAAAACGATCAGCGCCAGATACATGATCAGGAACAGCGGACGGCCGTGGCCGAGCTGGGTGGTGATCCACTGGAACCATTCCGGTCCGCTGCCGGCGTTGAAGTTCGCCACCGTGGTCGGCAGCAGCAGCAGCGAGGACGCGAAGATCGGCGGGATCACGCCCGAGGTGTTGAGCTTGAGCGGCAGATGTGAGGACTGGCCCTCGAACATCTTGTTGCCGACCTGACGCTTCGGATACTGGATCAGCAGGCGGCGCTGCGCGCGCTCCATGAACACGATGAAGGCGATCACGGCGACCGCCATGATGATGACGACCAGGATCAGACCGGTCGACATCGCACCCTGACGGCCGAGCTCGAGCATATTGGCGAGCGCCGCGGGCAGCTCGGCGACGATGCCGGCGAGAATGATCAGCGAGATGCCGTTGCCGATGCCGCGCGAGGTGATCTGCTCGCCGAGCCACATCAGGAACATGGTGCCGCCGGTCAGTGTGATCGCCGTGGACAGGCGGAAGAATAGGCCAGGCTCGCTGACGACGTTGCCGGCGCCCTCGAGGCCCACCGCGATGCCGTAGGACTGGAACGCGGCCAGGATGACGGTGAGATAGCGGGTGTACTGGTTCAGCGTCTTGCGGCCGGCCTCGCCTTCCTTCTTCAGCGCCTCAAGCTGCGGTGAGACGGTGGTCAGGAGCTGGATGATGATCGAGGCCGAGATATACGGCATGATGTTCAGGGCGAAGATCGCCATGCGGTGGATGCCACCGCCGGCGAACATGTTGAACATGCCGAGGATGCCGCCCGCCTGGGACCGGAACACCTGCTCCCAGATGTTGGGATCGATGCCGGGCAGCGGGATGTAGGTGCCGAGCCGATAAACGAGCAGCGCACCCAGAGTGAACCAGATGCGCTTCTTCAGTTCGTCGGCCTTGGCGAACGCGCCGAAATTGAGATTGGCTGCCAGTTGTTCCGCTGCAGAGACCATCTTGGACTTTCTCCCGCCGCCTGTTGCGCCGTCATGCCCGCGGCCGGGCTACTCTAAAGCGCGATGAGATCAGGATGCCTCACCGTCGCGCTCTAGATTGTCGTTTTCAGCATGATCTTCTCGGAAAACCGCTTCACACTTTGCGTTAACGCGGTCCTTCGGGTCCCGATCATGCTTTAGCGGACGCCGGACATTATCTGGGGCTCGGCTCCGATAAGTCCATCGTCCCGCATGCGTAAAGGCCCGCGAGGCGCGGGCCAATGACGCAGTTGTTACGCCGCCTCGCCTTCTTCCTTGGCAGGGGCGAGGATCTTCACCGAACCGCCGGCCTTCTCGACCGCCGCGATCGCGGTCTTGGAGGCGCCATGCGCTTCGATGTTGAGCTTGGACTTGAGCTCGCCGCGGCCGAGCAGCCGCAGACCGCCCTTGGCGCGGCGCAGCACGCCGCCCTTCACCAGCGCCTCGACGTTCACGACGCTGCCGGCGTCGATCTTCTTGGCATCGACTGCCTCCTGGAGCCGGTCGAGATTGATCTCGGCGAACTCGACGCGGAAGATGTTGTTGAAGCCGCGCTTGGGCAGACGGCGATGCATGGGCATCTGGCCGCCTTCGAAACCCTTGATGCGCACGCCCGAACGCGCGGTCTGGCCCTTGCCGCCGCGGCCCGACTGCTTGCCCTTGCCCGAACCGATGCCGCGGCCGACGCGCATACGCTTCTTGCGCGAGCCGGCGTTGTCGGCGATATCGCTGAGCTTCATCGCCCTTCTCCTTGTGTCTTGCGCACGATCTTCACCGAAAACCGGGTGCCCGCTTTTCGGGATCCTGCGCCGCTTCTTACTTCTCGTCGACGATGCGGACGAGATGGTGAACCTTCTCGATCATGCCGCGAACGGCCGGGGTATCCGGCAGTTCGCTGGTGCGCCCGATCTTGTTGAGCTTGAGCCCGATCAGCGTCGAGCGCTGCGAGTGATGGCGGCGGATCGCGCTGCCGGTCTGCTCGAGCTTGATCGTCTTTGCGGCCTTGGCCATGGGAGTCTACTCCGAAAAGCTTCCGTTAGTCGGCAGTCGCCTCGGCGTCACCGCCGATACGACGGGACTGGAGGGTGGACACCTTGATGTTGCGGCGGGCAGCAACCGAGCGCGGCGAATCCTGATGCTTCAGCGCGTCGAAGGTGGCGCGAACCATGTTGTACGGGTTCGACGAGCCGATCGACTTCGCCACCACGTCCTGGACGCCGAGCGTCTCGAACACGGCGCGCATCGGGCCACCGGCGATGATGCCGGTGCCGGCCGGGGCGGCACGCAGGTAGACACGGCCCGCGCCATGACGGCCGGCGATGTCGTGATGGAGCGTGCGGCCCTCGCGCAGCGACACGCGAGTCAGGTTGCGCTTGGCGGATTCGGTCGCCTTGCGGATCGCCTCAGGCACTTCGCGCGCCTTGCCGTGACCGAAGCCGGCGCGGCCCTTCTGATCGCCGATCACGACCAGCGCTGCGAAACCGAAGCGCTTGCCGCCCTTGACGACCTTGGCCACGCGGTTGATGTGGACGAGCTTGTCGACGAACTCGCTGTCGCGCTCCTCGCGCTCCCTGCGTTCACGTCCGCCGCCGCGTTGATCGCGTCCACCACGTTGTTCGCGTTCAGCTGCCATGGTTTTTCCAATCCTTCAGAGGCTTGCGCCTCAATCCTCAAATTCTGTTAGAAGCTCAGCCCACTCTCACGCGCGGCGTCGGCAAGAGCCTTGACGCGCCCGTGATAGAGATAGCTGCCGCGATCGAACACGACTTCCTTGACGCCCTTCTCGGCAGCGCGCTCCGCCAGCAGCTTGCCGACCGCCTTCGCCGCATCGATGTCGGCGCCGGTCTTGCCGCCGTCCCGCATCGACTTCTCGAGCGAAGAGGCAGAGGCCAGCGTCTCGCCCTTCAGGTCGTCGATGACCTGGGCGTAGATGTGCTTGGACGAGCGGAACACCGACAGGCGCGGACGGCCACCACCGGAGCGGCGCAGCTTCAGCCGCACACTCCGCTTGCGCCGGGCATTCGTAACCTTGGCTTTCGACATGACGGCTCCGTTACTTCTTCTTGCCTTCCTTGCGGAAGATGAATTCGCCAACATACTTCACGCCTTTGCCCTTATAGGGCTCCGGCGGGCGATAGCCGCGGATCTCGGCTGCGACCTGGCCAACGCGCTGGACGTCGCTGCCGGTCACCGTGATCTCGGTCGGCTTCGGCACGGTGATCGTGATCCCTTCCGGGATCGGATAGATCACGTCGTGGCTGTAACCGAGCGCAAGCTGCAGGTTCTTGCCCTGCATCGCGGCGCGGTAGCCGACGCCGGTGATCTCGAGCTTCTTCTCGAAGCCCTTGGTGACGCCCTCGACGAGGTTCGCGACCTGAGCGCGAGCGGTGCCGTACAGCGCCCGCGCGCGATTGGTCTCGAACCGCGGCTTGACCTTGATCTCGCCGCTCTCGAGCTTCACCTCGACGTCGTCATGGACGACGAACTGAAGCTGGCCCTTCGGCCCCTTCATCTTGACGGTCTGCCCATCAACGGTCGCGGTAACGCCCGACGGAACCGCTACAGGCCTTTTGCCAACACGTGACATGGATCAAAAATCCTTCTCAGAACACCGTGAAGAGGACTTCGCCGCCCACATTCGCGTCGCGCGCGCTGTGGTCGGCCATAATCCCCTTCGGCGTCGACAACACCGAAATGCCGAGTCCGTTGTTGACCCGCGGCAGAGCCTTCACCGAGGCGTAGACACGACGCCCCGGCTTGGAGACCCGTTCGATCTCGCGGATGACGGGCTCGCCGTCGAAATACTTCAGCTCGATCTCGATCTCGCTGCGGCCCGAGGGATGCTCAAGCGTGGCGTAACCGCGGATGTAGCCCTCGGACTTCAGCACCTCGAGCACGTTCTCGCGCATCTTCGAGCCAGGCGTGGAGACCTTGGTCTTGGAGCGCATCTGCGCGTTGCGGATGCGGGTGATCAGATCGCTGATTGGATCGTGCGTAGACATCTAAACGACCCTCCTTACCAGCTCGACTTGACGAGGCCCGGGACCATGCCCTTGGAGCCAAGGTCGCGCAGCGCGATACGGGACAGCTTGTTCTTGCGGTAGTTCGAGCGGGGACGGCCCGACAGCTCGCAACGCAGACGGATGCGGGTCGCCGACGAGTTGCGCGGCATTTCCGCCAGCTTCAACGTCGCAGCGAAGCGCTCTTCCATCGGTAGCTTCTTGTCGGCGATGATCGCCTTCAACCGCTCGCGCTTGGCGGCGGCGTTCTTCACCATCCGCTTGCGCCGGTTGTTCTTCTCGACTGAACTCTTCTTTGCCATGCTTGGCTCCTGGGTATCCGCGTTTGAGAGGCTTTAGCTCAGCGTCTCACTGCCGGAACGGGAAATTGAAAGCGGTCAACAAGGCCCTCGCCTCTTCGTCGGTCTTGGCCGTGGTGCAGACGGTGATGTCCATACCGCGGGCTTCCGTGACCTTGTCGAAGTCGATCTCGGGGAAAATGATGTGCTCCTTGATGCCGAGCGAGTAGTTGCCGCGGCCGTCGAAGCTCTTCGGGTTCAGGCCGCGGAAGTCGCGGACGCGCGGCAGCGCGACCGTCACTAGGCGATCGATGAACTCGTACATGCGCGCCTTGCGCAGCGTGACCTTGCAGCCGATCGGCTGATTCTCACGCAGCTTGAAGGTCGCGATCGCGACGCGCGAATAGGTCACGATCGCCTTCTGGCCGGCGATCTGGGTCAGTTCGGCAGCGGCGGTCTCGGCCTTCTTGCGATCGTTGACGGAATCGCCAACGCCCATATTTAGCACGACCTTATCCAGACGCGGAACCTGCATGACGTTCTCGTAACCGAACTTCTCGGTCAGAGCCGTGCGGATCTTCGCATCATATTCCGCGCGCAGGCGCGGCGTGTAAGCGGCCTCAGCCATCGATCTCAGCTCCCGAGCTCTTGGCGATGCGGACCTTCTTGCCGTCCGCCAGAATCTTGAATCCGACGCGGGTCGGCTTTCCGTCCTTGCCGACATACGCGATGTTGGACAGTTGGATCGGCGCCTCTTTCGAGATGATGCCGCCCTCCTGGGCCTGCGTCTGCTTCTGGTGACGCTTGACCATGTTGATGCCGCGCACGAGCGCGGTCCCGGCGTCGGGGCGCACCTCGAACACCTCGCCGGTCCGGCCCTTGTCGCGACCGGTCAGCACGACGACCTTGTCGCCCTTGCGGATCTTCGCAGCCATCACAGCACCTCCGGCGCGAGCGAAATGATCTTCATGTGGTTCTTGGCGCGCAGCTCGCGCGGCACGGGCCCGAAGATGCGGGTCCCGACCGGCTCGGCCTGGTTGTTGATCAGGACGGCCGCGTTGCGGTCGAAGCGGATCACCGAACCGTCGGCGCGGCGGATGTCCTTGCGGACGCGCACCACGACGGCCTTCATCACGTCGCCCTTCTTCACCTTGCCACGCGGAATGGCTTCCTTGATCGAGACGACGATGATGTCGCCGATCGTGGCGTAGCGGCGCTTGGAGCCTCCGAGCACCTTGATACACATGACACGGCGTGCGCCAGAATTGTCGGCCACGTCGAGGTTGGTCTGCATCTGAATCATTGATGCACCTCGTCCTCTTCTCTTTGCGCCAGCCCAGCCGGCGCTCAACATTTCCCTGAAGTCGGTCGGCTAAAGCCAACAGATCAGGCGCTTTTCTTGTGCTCGCCCCGGATCACGACCCAGCGCTTCAACTTCGAAATCGGCTTCGATTCCTCGATCCACACCACGTCGCCCGGCTTGAACTGGTTGCTCTCGTCGTGCGCGTGATAGTTCTTCGAACGGCGGATCGTCTTCTTGTAGATCGGGTGCGTGAAGCGGCGGTCGACGCGCACCACGATGGTCTTGGCTTGCTTGTCGCTGACGACCACGCCCTGCAGAGTACGTTTCGGCATCTTCGTAAGCCTCTTACTTCTTCTTCGCGCGCGTCTGCGCGGCGACGGTCTTGATCCGGGCGATGTCGCGCCTAGCCTCGCGCAGGCGCGAGGTGTTCTCGAGCTGCCCAGTGGCGCGCTGGAAGCGCAGGTTAAAGCGCTCCTTCTTCAGGTTCAGGATGGCATCATCCTGCTGGTCGGGGCTCATCGCGCGGATGTCTTCGATCTTCATCTGGGCCATGGGCATTACTCCGCAATGCGCTCGACGAAGCGCGTCTTGATCGGCAGCTTGGCGGCCGCCAGGGTCAGCGCCTCGCGCGCGGTCTGGGTGTTGACGCCGTCGATCTCGAACAGCACCCGGCCCGGCTTGACGCGCGCGACCCACAGTTCCGG
The DNA here is from genome assembly GCF_023073875.1 of Bradyrhizobium sp. 154. Taxonomy (NCBI): domain Bacteria; kingdom Pseudomonadati; phylum Pseudomonadota; class Alphaproteobacteria; order Hyphomicrobiales; family Nitrobacteraceae; genus Bradyrhizobium; species Bradyrhizobium sp. 154. The sequence goes on along the minus strand of NZ_JADPKG010000081.1, from coordinate 32,553 downwards.
CGAACCCTTGCCGGAGCCCATGCGGACTTCGGCCGGCTTCTTCGACACCGGAACGTCGGGGAACACGCGGATCCAGACGCGGCCGGCGCGCTTCATGTGGCGGGTCAGCGCGCGGCGGGCGGCTTCGATCTGCCGCGCGGTGACGCGCTCAGGCTCGGTCGCCTTCAAGCCGTACTGGCCGAAGGCCAACGTCGCGCCCGAAGACGCAACGCCGTGGATGCGGCCCTTATGCGCCTTCCGGAACTTCGTTTTCTTAGGTTGCATCATGGCTTTAAGCCCTCAAATTCCTGTGCTGGCTCAGGCTGCAGCCGAATCGCGGCGCTGACGGCCACCACGATCACCACTGCCGCCCGTCTCGCCTTCGGCCATTCTCTTGTCCTGGGCCATCGGATCGTGCTCGAGGATCTCGCCCTTGAAGATCCAGACCTTGACGCCGCACGTGCCGAAGGTTGTGAACGCGGTCGCAACGCCGTAGTCGATGTCGGCGCGCAGCGTGTGCAGCGGCACGCGACCTTCGCGGTACCACTCCATGCGCGCGATTTCCGCACCGCCAAGGCGTCCCGAGCAGTTGATGCGGATGCCTTCCGCGCCGAGACGCATTGCCGATTGCACGGCGCGCTTCATGGCGCGGCGGAACGCCACGCGGCGCTCGAGCTGCTGCGCAATCGACTCGGCCACCAGCGTCGCGTCGAGCTCCGGCTTGCGGATCTCGACGATGTTGATGACGACGTCGGACGAGGTAATGTCCGCGACCTTCTTGCGCAGCTTGTCGATGTCGGCGCCCTTCTTGCCGATCACCACGCCCGGACGGGCCGAGTGGATGGTGACGCGACACTTCTTGTGCGGACGCTCGATCACGATGCGGGCGACGGCGGCCTGCTTGAGTTCCTTGTGCAGGATCTCGCGGATCTTGACGTCCTCGTGCAGCAGCTTGCCGTATTCCTGCTTGCCGGCGAACCAGCGAGAATCCCAGGTCCGGTTGATGCCGAGACGCAGACCGATCGGATTGATCTTTTGACCCATCGTGTTCTCCTGCGCCTTTAAGCGGCTGCTGCTTCGGCTTCGACCTGACGAACGATGATCGTCAGTTGCGAAAATGGTTTGTAGACACGGCCCGAGCGGCCACGGCCGCGGGCGGCGAAGCGCTTCATCACGAGGCCATTGCCGACGAAAGCCTGCGCCACGACGAGATCATCGACGTCGAGGTCGTGATTGTTCTCGGCATTGGCGATAGCCGATTCCAGGCACTTCTTCACATCGACCGCGATCCGCTTGCGCGAAAACTGCAGGTCAGCGAGCGCGGCAGACGCCTTCCGGCCGCGAATGAGCTGGGCGACCAGGTTGAGCTTCTGCGGGCTTACCCGCAGCATCCGGGCGACCGCCTTGGCCTCGTTGTCGGCGAGGCTCCGTTCGCGCTTAGGTTTGCTCATCGTTTAATCCTCAAGCCTTCTTGGCTTTCTTGTCGCCGGAGTGGCCATGGAAGGTCCGGGTCGGCGAGAACTCGCCGAACTTGTGACCGACCATTTCCTCGTTGACGGCCACCGGCACGTGCTTCTGACCGTTGTAGACGCCGAAGGTCAGGCCGACGAACTGCGGCAGGATCGTCGAGCGACGGCTCCAGATCTTGATGACGTCGTGACGGCCGGACGCGCGCGCGGCATCTGCCTTCTTGAGCAGAGAACCCTCGACGAACGGGCCTTTCCAGACTGAACGAACCATGTCCGGCGTTCCTTACTTCTTCCGCTTGTGGCGGCTTAGGAGGATGAATTTGTTGGTCGACTTGTTGGTGCGGGTCTTCTTGCCCTTGGTCGGCTTGCCCCACGGAGTGACCGGGTGGCGACCGCCCGAGGTACGACCTTCACCACCGCCGTGCGGATGGTCGATCGGGTTCATCGCGACACCGCGGTTGTGCGGCCGACGGCCCATCCAACGCTTGCGGCCGGCCTTGCCGATCGAGGTGTTCATGTGATCCGGGTTCGACACGGCGCCGATCGTGCCGCGGCAACGGCCGTGCACGAGGCGCTGCTCGCCCGAGTTCAGGCGGATGATGACGTAGTCTTGGTCGCGACCGACGAGCTGGGCGTAGGTGCCCGCGGAACGGGCGAGCTGGCCGCCCTTGCCGATCTTGACCTCGATGTTGTGGATGATCGTGCCGACCGGCATGTTGCCGAGAGGCATGACGTTGCCCGGCTTCACGTCGACATAGTTGCCGGCGACGATGGTGTCGCCAACGGCCAGGCGTTGCGGCGCCAGGATGTAGGCCTGCTCGCCGTCCTGATACTTGATCAGGGCGATGAATCCGGTGCGGTTCGGATCGTATTCGAGCCGCTCGACCGTCGCGGGCACGTCGATCTTCTCGCGCTTGAAGTCGACGGTGCGCAGCGTCTGCTTGTGACCGCCGCCGCGGAAGCGCACGGTGATGCGGCCGGTGTTGTTGCGACCGCCCGAGGACTTCTTGCCCTCGGTCAGCGCCTTCAGCGGCTTGCCCTTGTAAAGGGCCGAACGATCGACCATGACCAGCTGGCGCTGGCCCGGCGTCGTGGGATTGAATGTCTTCAGTGCCATCGTCGTACGACCTTACAGACCGGTGGTGACGTCGATCCGGTGACCCTCTTCGAGGGTCACGATCGCGCGCTTGGTGTTCGACTGCGAGCCGAGATTGCCGCGGAAGACCTTGGTCTTGCCCTTGCGGACCAGCGTGTTGACGCTCTTGACCTTGACGTCGAACAGCTTCTCGATCGCTTCCTTGATCTGCGGCTTGGTCGCCTTCGCGGCCACCTTGAACAGCACCTTGTTGTGCTCCGAGGCGATCGTCGCCTTTTCGGTCACGACCGGCGACAGGATCACGTCGTAGTGGCGAGGCTCAATGTTCTTCGTCATTTGAAGCGCGCCTCCAGCGCATCGATGGCGGCCTTGGTCAGAACGAGCTTCTGACGGCGCAGGATGTCATAGACGTTGATGCCCTGGATCGGCAGCACGTCCATGTTCGGGATGTTACGCGCGGCCGCGGCAAATCCGTTGTTGAGCTCGGCACCATCGATGATCAGCGCGTTGGTGAGTCCCAGGCCCGAGAAGTGACCGAGCAGCGCCTTGGTCTTGGCGGCTTCCAGCGCGGCCTTCTCGATCACGACGAGATCGCCGTCCTTGGCCTTGGCCGAGAGCGCATGCTTCAACGCGAGCGCGCGGACCTTCTTCGGCAGGTCGGTGGCGTGCGAGCGCACCACCGGGCCGAAGGCACGGCCGCCGCCACGGAACTGCGGCACGCGGGCCGAGCCGTGACGAGCACCGCCGGTGCCCTTCTGCTTGTACATCTTCTTGCCGGTGCGCCAGATCTCGGCGCGGCCCTTGGCCTTGTGCGTGCCGGCCTGGCGCTTGTTGAGCTGCCACTGCACGCAGCGCGCGATGATGTCCTCGCGCGGCTCGAGGCCGAAAATGGCGTCGGAAAGCTGGACCGAGCCGGCTTCCTTACCTTCGAGGGTCGTGACCTTCAATTCCATCTCACGCCTCCTGCGCAGCCGGGGCGACTTCCGCTTCGCCAGCAACCTTGAACTTGCCGGGCTTCGGAGCTTCCTTCGGCAGCGGCTTCTTGACGGCGTCGCGCACGCGGATCCAGCCGCCCTTGGAGCCGGGAACGGCGCCTTCGACGAGGATCAGGCCGCGCTCGACATCGGTCTGGACGACACGAAGATTGAGCGTGGTGATGCGATCGACACCCATGTGGCCGGGCATCTTCTTGTTCTTCCAGGTCTTGCCGGGGTCCTGACGGCCACCGGTCGAACCGATCGAGCGGTGCGAGATCGACACACCGTGCGTGGCGCGCAGACCGCCGAAGTTCCAGCGCTTCATACCGCCGGCAAAACCCTTACCGACGGAGGTGCCGGTCACGTCGACGAACTGGCCGACGACGAAGTGATCGGCCTGGATCTCGGCGCCGACCGGGATCATGGCATCCGCGGTGACGCGGAATTCCTCGACCCGGCGCTTCGGCTCGACCTTGGCGACGGCGAACTGACCGCGCTCGGCCTTGGGCATGTAAACGGTCTTGCGGCTGCCAGAACCGAGCTGGAGCGCGACGTAACCGTTCTTCTCTTCGGTGCGGTGGCCTACGACCTGGCAATTGCCGAGCTTCAGCACGGTCACGGGGATATGTTCGCCGGCCTCCGTGAAGACCCGCGTCATCCCGACCTTTTGTGCGATCACTCCGGAGCGCATCGGCTTGCTTCCTGTTCTTTCTGTCCGCTTGACGCGAACGGGATCCAAAATCTTAGAGCTTGATCTCGACGTCGACACCGGCGGCAAGGTCGAGCTTCATCAAAGCATCGACGGTCTGCGGGGTCGGATCGACGATGTCGAGCAGGCGCTTGTGAGTGCGCATCTCGAACTGTTCGCGGCTCTTCTTGTCGACGTGGGGCGAACGGTTGACGGTGAACTTCTCGATGCGGGTGGGCAGCGGAATGGGTCCGCGGACCTGCGCGCCGGTGCGCTTCGCCGTGTTCACGATCTCACGGGTCGACGTATCGAGGATACGATGGTCGAACGCCTTGAGACGGATACGAATGTTTTGGCCGTTCATTGCCGTGCTTTCTTTGAGTAGAGTGGCGAGTAGCGAGTAGCGAAATAGAACTCCCTATTCGCCACTCACCATTCCCTATTCGCTTGTTTACTCGATGATCGAGGCGACGACGCCGGCACCGACGGTGCGGCCGCCTTCGCGGATCGCGAAGCGGAGCTTCTCTTCCATCGCGATCGGCACGATCAGGTGCACTTCCATCGCGATGTTGTCGCCCGGCATCACCATCTCGGTGCCTTCCGGCAGGTGCACGACACCGGTCACGTCGGTGGTGCGGAAGTAGAACTGCGGACGGTAGTTGGTGAAGAACGGGGTGTGGCGACCGCCCTCTTCCTTGGTGAGGATGTAGGCCTCTGCCTTGAACTTGGTGTGCGGCTTGACCGAACCGGGCTTGGCCAGAACCTGGCCGCGCTCGACGTCCTCGCGCTTGGTGCCGCGGAGCAGCGCGCCGATGTTGTCGCCGGCCTGGCCCTGATCGAGCAGCTTGCGGAACATTTCGACGCCGGTGACGGTGGTCTTCTGGGTCGCGCGCAGACCGACGATCTCGATTTCCTCGCCGACCTTGACGACGCCGCGCTCGACACGGCCGGTCACGACGGTGCCGCGGCCCGAGATCGAGAACACGTCTTCAACCGGCATCAGGAACGGCTGGTCGATCGGACGCTCCGGCTGCGGGATGTACTCGTCGACGTTGCGCATCAGCTCGAGGATGGCGTCGTGGCCGAGCTTCTTGTCGGAATCTTCGAGAGCGGCCAGTGCCGAACCCTTGATGATCGGAATCTTGTCGCCGGGGAATTCGTACTTCGAGAGCAGCTCACGGACTTCGAGTTCGACGAGCTCGAGCAGCTCCGGATCGTCAACCATGTCGCACTTGTTGAGGAACACGACGAGCGCGGGCACGCCGACCTGACGGGCGAGCAGGATGTGCTCGCGGGTCTGCGGCATCGGGCCGTCAGCGGCCGACACGACCAGGATCGCACCGTCCATCTGGGCGGCGCCGGTGATCATGTTCTTGACGTAGTCGGCGTGGCCGGGGCAGTCGACGTGGGCGTAGTGGCGGTTCTTCGTCTCATACTCGACGTGGGCGGTCGAGATGGTGATACCGCGCGCCTTCTCTTCCGGCGCCTTGTCGATCTGGTCGTACGCGGTGAACGTCGCGCCGCCGGTCTCGGCGAGGATCTTGGTGATCGCCGCGGTCAGCGACGTCTTGCCATGGTCGACGTGACCGATGGTGCCGATGTTGCAGTGCGGCTTGTTACGTTCAAACTTTGCTTTGGCCATTTGACTCTCCGTTCAATCGTCAGCTTGAGACCGACGACAATCAGGCAAACTTCTTCTGGACTTCTGCCGACACGTTGGCCGGCGCTTCTGCGTAGTGGTCGAACTGCATGGTGAAGGTCGCGCGACCCTGGCTCATCGAGCGCAGATTGTTCACGTAACCGAACATGTTCATGAGCGGCACCATCGCATTGATGACGTTGGCGTTGCCGCGCATGTCCTGACCCTGGATCTGACCGCGCCGGGAGTTCAGGTCGCCGATGACCGAGCCGGTGTAGTCTTCCGGGGTCACCACTTCGACCTTCATGATCGGCTCGAGCAGGACGGACTTGCCCATCTGGAGCGCTTCGCGGAAGCAGGCGCGCGAGGCGATTTCGAAGGCGAGCGCCGACGAGTCGACGTCGTGATACTTGCCGTCGACGAGCGTCACCTTGACGTCGACCACGGGGAAGCCAGCGACCACGCCGGACGACAGCACGCTCTCCAGGCCCTTCTCGACGCCGGGGATGTATTCCTTCGGCACCGCGCCGCCGACGACCTTCGATTCGAACTCGAAGCCCTTGCCGGGCTCGTTCGGCTCGACGATGAACGACACGGCCGCGAACTGGCCGGTACCGCCGGTCTGCTTCTTGTGGGTGTAGCTGTGCTCCACCCGCTTGGTGATGCGCTCACGGAACGCCACCTGCGGCGCACCGATGTTGGCGTCGACCTTGTAGGTGCGCTTGAGGATGTCGACCTTGATGTCGAGATGAAGTTCGCCCATGCCCTTGAGGATGGTTTGGCCGGACTCGTGGTCGGTCGACACGCGGAAGGACGGATCCTCCGCGGCGAGCTTGGCCAGCGCCACGCCCAGCTTCTCCTGGTCGGCCTTGGACTTCGGCTCGATCGCGATCTCGATGACCGGCTCGGGGAATTCCATCTTCTCCAGAATCACCTGCTTGTCGGGATCGCACAGCGTGTCGCCGGTGCGCGCTTCCTTCAGGCCGGCCAGCGCGACGATGTCGCCGGCATAGGCTTCCTTGATGTCCTCGCGGTTGTTCGCATGCATCAACAGCATGCGCCCGATGCGCTCCTTCTTCTCGCGGGTCGAGTTCACGACGCCGGTGCCGCTCTGTAGAACGCCGGAGTAGATGCGGCAGAAGGTGATGGTGCCGACGAACGGGTCGTCCATGATCTTGAACGCGAGCAGCGCCAACGGCTCCTTGTCGTCCGCCTTGCGCACGACTTCGTTGCCCTTGTCGTCGGTGCCCTTGATCGCGGGCACGTCGAGCGGCGACGGCAGATAGTCGACGACGGCGTCGAGCAGCGGCTGCACGCCCTTGTTCTTGAAGGCCGAGCCGCACAGCACGGGATAGAACGCGCCGGTCAGCACCGCCTTGCGGATCAGCCGCTTCAACGTCGCCTCGTCCGGCTCCTTGCCGTCGAGATAAGCGGCCATGGCGTCGTCGTCGAGCTCGACGGCGGCTTCCACCATCTTCTCGCGGTATTCCTTGGCCTGATCGACGAGCTCTTCCGGAATATCGACATAGTCGAACTTCGCGCCGAGCGATTCATCGTTCCAGACGACGCCCCTCATCTTCACGAGGTCGACGAGACCCTTGAAGTTGTTCTCGGCACCGATCGGAAGCTGAATCGCGACGGGCTTGGCGCCGAGGCGATCGACGATGTCAGCCAGGCACTTGAAGAAGTCCGCACCGATCTTGTCCATCTTGTTGGCGAAGACGATGCGCGGAACCTTGTACTTGTCGCCCTGGCGCCAGACCGTCTCGGTCTGGGGCTCGACGCCCTGGTTCGAGTCGAGCACGCAGACGGCGCCGTCGAGCACGCGCAAGCTGCGCTCAACTTCGATGGTGAAGTCGACGTGGCCGGGCGTGTCGATGATGTTCAGGCGCTTGCCGTTCCAGAACGCGGTGGTCGCAGCCGAGGTGATCGTGATGCCACGCTCCTGCTCCTGCTCCATCCAGTCCATCGTCGCGGCACCTTCGTGCACTTCGCCGATCTTGTGGCTCTTGCCGGTGTAATAGAGGATGCGCTCGGTCGTCGTCGTCTTGCCGGCGTCGATATGCGCCATGATACCGAAATTACGGTAGTCCTCGATGGCATGTTGGCGGGGCATGGGTGTTCCTTGCGAGTCCGTTGGTTTCGCCGTTACCAGCGATAGTGCGAGAAGGCGCGGTTGGCTTCCGCCATGCGGTGCACGTCTTCGCGCTTCTTGACGGCGTTCCCCCGGTTGTTCGATGCGTCCAAAAGCTCCGCCGAGAGCCGCTCGGTCATCGTCTTCTCGTTGCGCTCGCGCGCGGCCGCGATCAGCCAGCGAATGCCGAGAGCCTGCCGGCGGGTCGAGCGAACCTCGACCGGAACCTGGTAGGTCGCGCCGCCGACGCGGCGGGAACGCACTTCGATCGTCGGCATGACGTTCTCGAGCGCCTGCTCGAACACGCCGAGCGGGTTCTGCTTGGTCTTGGTTTCGATGATACCGAACGCACCGTAGACGATGCCCTCGGCGACCGACTTCTTGCCGGCATACATCACCGAGTTCATGAACTTCGTGACGATGATGTTCCCGAACTTCGGATCGGGAAGGACTTCACGCTTTTCAGCAGAATGGCGACGAGACATGGACGAGGTTCCCGCTTACTTCGGACGCTTGGCGCCGTACTTCGAACGACGCTGCTTACGGTTCTTGACGCCCTGGGTATCCAGAACGCCGCGGAGGATGTGGTAGCGCACGCCGGGCAAGTCCTTGACGCGGCCGCCGCGGATCATGACCACCGAGTGCTCCTGGAGGTTATGACCTTCGCCGGGGATGTAGCCGATCACCTCGAAGCCGTTGGTCAGGCGCACCTTGGCGACCTTACGAAGCGCCGAGTTCGGCTTCTTCGGGGTCGTGGTGTAGACGCGGGTGCAAACACCACGCTTTTGCGGCGACTGCTGCAGCGCCGGCACCTTCTTGCGCGACTTCTGCACTTCCCGCGGTTGAGCGATCAGCTGGTTGATCGTCGGCATCCTGGCCTTACCCTTTGTTCTGCCGCGGCCCCTTTCGGGTCCGCTGTCTTGCCGCGGCCCGTTGCCGGGACCGCAAATTCTTTCGAGCTACCGGCCCGACGGAGCCGCCTTGCGCAGATCAATCCGCACAAAGCGAAATTGCGCCAACCGCTCCATCACCGAGCGGAAAGCGCTTCGACGCCACAGAGGACCGCAGTATTGGACCGGTCAGCACAATGCCGTGGCCCGCGCACTGAGGTCATGCATCCGAGTTCGATCTCATGAGAACGTGCTCAAGAGAACTAAAATCGCACTGGCATTGCCTAGCTATGATCGACAGCGTTTGAGCGGCATTCGTCGAGGTTGGTGCCCGCCTTAGCGATCCCCTGAGGGATCAAACGGGTGGCCCGTTCCGACGCTGGCGATGCTCACCGCCTGTCGTTAAGTGAGGCGCTTTCTATAAGTGAGAATCGATCAAGTCAAGGTGAAACGACAGTCACAAAGCGCTTCAGGCGCCTGCAGAAACAGCCTCTTGGCCACCTCACTGCCCCTGCCTCACATGGGAATGAAGCGCTCGATTTGCTAGGTCCGAAGACAATTATACCCGGACTAAATGTAGCTTTATTACCAAAGTGAGCGTGTTTTCCAGCCCACACCCCAATCCGCTGGCTCGTGGCAGGCTTTCCAGTCTTCCGTGGCGCGCCACGATGCCCAGTCTCGCCTGGATTTTCGGCTAGCGTTGGTCGATCCCCGATGGGCCGGCGCGCCCAATCCAAGGGCCGAAAATCTGCGGCTTCGCGTCGGCCGAACGCCACGCATCAGGGAATCAGCGACTCGGTGCCGGGGTCCGCGTTCTGGGCGAGGAGACATGGATCGCGCACGGCGATTGCTTTGCAGCCGAACGACCCCGGTCACTCCTCCTCGTCGTCCTCATCATCATCGAGGTCTTCATCCTCGTCAACATCGTCGCTGTCGCCGTCGGCGTGAGCCACCGCGCCATGGGGCTGGTGGACCTGATCGTTCCACAGCTTGCGATAGGTGCCGTTGCTGGCGAGCAGCTCGGCATGGGAGCCGCGCTCAATCGCCTTGCCCCCTGATATCACGATGATCTCGTCCATCTCGACCACCGAGGTCAGGCGGTGGGTCGACCAGATCATGGTGCGGCCCTTGGCGACCTTCAGCAGCGTGCGGTTGATCGCGGCTTCCGTGGTCTGGTCGAGCGCCGAGGTGGCTTCGTCCAGCAGCAGCACCGACGGATTGCGGATGATCGCGCGCGCGATCGCGATGCGCTGGCGCTGGCCGCCCGAAAGCGTATCGCCGCGCTCGCCCACCGGGGTGTCGTATCGCTGCGGCAGGCCCATGATGTAGCGGTGGATCTCGGCCTTTTTGGCCGCCTCCTCCACCTCTTCATCGGTCGCACCCTCCTTGCCGAGCCGGATGTTCTCGCGGATCGACATGTTGAACAGCATGTTCTCCTGAAACACTACCGCCATGCTCCGGCGCAGCGAATCCAGCGTCACCTTGCGGACGTCGACGCCGTCGATGGTGAGGCGGCCTTCGTCGGGCACGTAGAGCCGCAGGATCAGATTGAGCAGCGTGCTCTTGCCGGAGCCGGAGGGACCGACGATGGCAATGCGCTTGCCGGCATTGAGCTTAAGGCTGAGATTGTCCAGCACCGGCGTCTGGCTGCCTTCGTATTGGAACGTCACACGGTCGAAGGTGATGTCGTGGGTGATGCGTGGCAGGTCGGGCGCGCCAGGGCGATCGGCGCCGCGCGTCGGTTCGTCCAGCAATTCCTGGATGTGCCGGATCGCGGCGGCCGAGGAGATCGACACCGGAATGAAATGCATCACATGGGCGATGTTGTAGGAGACCTCCCAGAACGCGCTCTCGAAGGTGACGAAGGTGCCGATGGTGATCTGGCCCTTGGTCGCCAGATATGCGCCGATCGCGAGCACGACCAGGTGCAGGAGCAGCACCGAGATGGTGACCGTCCGCTCCACCATGGTCGACAGGAACGCGGCGGAGGCGATCTTGTTGCGCGTCTCGTCGTTGCGGAAGGTGAAGAAGCCGAACATCTTGCGCTGCAGGCTGAACGCCTTGATCACGGCCTGGGCCGCCACGTTCTCCTGCACCATGCCGAGCAGCGCACTCTCGTTGAGCTTCTGCTCGTAATTGGCCTGCACTGCCTTCGGAGTGAGGATGCGCGGACCGATCAGCGTGATCGGGAACACCAGCAGCGCGACCGCCGCGAGCTGCCAGTTCAGGAACACCATCAGGATGATGCCGGCGATCAGCTCCAGGAACGGCAGCGCTGCGCTATTGGCAAAGGTCTTGACCGAACCTTCGAAGGCCGAGAGATCGACGGAAAAGCGCGACAGGATCTCGCCGCGCCGGGTGCGGCCGAAATAGGCCGCCGGCAGATCCTGGACGTGCTCGAACAGGCGTTTGCGCACGTCGGAAATGATGCAGGCAGCGAGCCGCGCGTCCCAGCGCTCGTACCAGACCGCGACGATCGAGGTGAAGATGCCGGCGACCGCGAGCACGCCGAGGATCTTGTAGAGGGCCTGGAAGTCCTCCTCGCCGAGCGCGTCGTCGATGAGGTACTTCAGGCTGAGCGGCATGATGACGTTGAACAGGGTCTCGACCAAGACGCCGAACGCCACGAATGACAGCATCCGCTTGTAGTTGGTCAGATAGGGCCTGACGAACCCGACAATGGTGGCGAGCGCACCGGCAGCCTCGCGCGCAGTAAAGACGACGAGATCCTCGTCCTCATCGTCCTCATCGAGCTCCAGCTCATGCTTCCCCTTGCCTTCGTCATCCTCATGGTCCTCGAGGTCCGGCTTGGCGCTGGAGGCGAGCCTGTCGTCGCGCTCGGCCGCCTCTTCCACGGCGGGCTTCTGTTTGTCGGGCGAGAGGGGCTTGGACGCCATGAAACCAACCGATGCTGACGGCCGGCATGACCGCAGAGAAAGCAGGAATAGCGGCAACCGCTATTGCACCGATTCTATGCGATCAAGATGAATTCGGCAAACAATTGGCAAATTCGGGGGGGCCGCGGCTTGCTAGTCGTCGTCCTCGTCCTCGACCTTGTCGAAGAAGGAATAGCGCAAGCTGTCAGCGTCGGCATACCACTGGCCCGGCCCCTTGTTGGCGGCGAGCGTGGCCTCCCAGAGCGCATCGGTGCAGTCCTTGCGGTGCATCGACAGATCGAAGCCGTTGCCGAAGAACAGTTCGGACCATTCCCACCAGGTGCCGAGCTTCTTGACCCCGCGCAGCAGGTCGTAGCGGTCGATCAGTGCCGGCGCCATGTCCGAGGTGATCGAGCCGAACACGACGCCGGTCTTGACCACACGATTCAGCTCGCGGATCGCGCGGGCCACCTGTTTCGGGGAAACGTGGCAGAGGCTGGTCTCGAACACGAAGTCGAACGCACCGTCCTTGAACGGCATGTCTGTGATCGAGCCGAGCTTGTTGAACTTCTTCAGTGCCTTCGGCGTCTTGGCATGAATGGCGCGGTTGTTCTCGATTCCCCATGCATCGATGCCGCGATCGCGCAGTGCACCGACCAGTTCGCCGCTGGCGGAGCCCGCGACCAGCAGCTTGGCGCCCCTCGGCTCGCCCCAGACGATGCCGACCAGCTTGGTGAGATAATCGGGATCGGTGAAGTGGCGCCACGCCTCGTGATAGGGACCGAGGCCGCGATAGTTCTCGAAATAATTGCGGTCGATCTTGTCGGAGCGCGGCTTGTCCTCCTGCGCGCGCTCGCGGCGCAGCCGCATCATCTCCGTCAGGATGATGTCGGTCGCCGCATCCGAGGAGTCGAGCAGACCGTTCAACGTCGAGTCGAACAGATAGTCGCCGACCACGACGATACCGGGATGCTCCTTCGGCTCGGGCCGGTGATTGGTCATCACGTCGCGCACCGGCAGACCGCCCGGCAGCGCGTTCACCGACGACAGCCAGCGGTGGATCTTGCCTTCCATAAAATGCGAACGCGCGTTGCCGAGGAATGCCGGCAGCGATTTCAGCGCCGCGTCGATCAGCTCCTGGTCCGACAGATTGGCAAAGGCCAGCGCGTCAGAGCCGGCAATGAGCCAGTTCAAGACGCCATGCTTGCCGACGTCGTGGCGCGCGCCCTCATTGTAGACGCAGCAGCCGCCGAAGGCCTCCGACATGAACCAGGCGCCGGAAATCTTCTGGCCCCAGAACGGCTCGTCGAACAGGATCGAGACGCGCAGGTAATGCGCGGGGCGGTCGAAGTATGAGACGTGCTTGACCATCGACTTGCGCAGCTGCTCGCCTTCCCAGCCGACGGTGGCGAGCCAGGAATGCGGCAGGCACATCAGCACGAGATCGAAATCGCGCGTCTCGGGCCCCCTGCCGTTCATCATCTTGAGCTGGTAGCGACCGGTCGGCGCCTTGCCGACGGTGAGCACCCGGTGGTTGAGTTGGATGTCGGCATTGACTTCCGACTGGAGGCACTCGATCAGTTGCTCGTTGCCGTTCTGGATGGAATAGAGGCCGATATAGCCGTCGACGTCCATCAGATAGTTCTTGAGCGCATTGAGGCCGTTGGTGTTGTGGCTCTCGGTCGCAATGTCCGAGCGCGCCATGACCTTGAAGAAGCGCTTTGCCGTCTCGTCCTCGACCTCCTCGTCGAGGACCTGCTCGGCGGTCTTGTAGGCCCAGGGGTTCTCGTTGTCGTGCGCGCCGACGCCCTCGTAATATTCGATCGGCGACATCACCTCGGTACAGCGCTTGCGGAATGCCTCGATCGCGGCCGCGGTCTTGGCGCCATATTTGCGGCGCATGCCCGCGACGTCGTTGAGGAGCTCGCCGCCGAACTGGACCTGCTCGGCATCCATCGGAATGGTCTGAAGCCCGAAATGCTGGATCAGTTCGCGCAGCGGATCGGGGCCGGTCATCGAGTAGTCGTAGATCTCGGCCACGCCGGCCTCGTACATCGCGGGCGCAGAATCGAATTTGCGCGTGACGATCTTGCCGCCGAGCCGATCGGATGCCTCGAAGATGGTGACGCGGCAGAGGTCGCCGAGCTTGCGCTTCAGATACCAAGCGCTCATCAGCCCGCCGGGGCCGCCGCCTACGATTGCAAGATCAAGCATGTGAGTTCCGTGGTCTCCGGCCCTGCCCCCGACACGGGACCACCGGCCTAAGCTCTCCTAGCAGAAGCGCTTTTGCGGCTGAAGGAAAGATGAACAAGAGCTGATCCCGCATCGCAATAAACATGGAAAGCAGCAAAAAGGCCGGCAAAAGCCGGCCTTTTCATTGTCCTCGGTATTCCTACGGATGAAGCATCATTCCGCCGGCGGCAGCGCCATCGGCTCCGCTTCCGGGGCGGGCGACACGACGGCCGCCTGCTTCTCGCGCTCGTCCAGGATCAGCTTGTCGCGCTTCATGGCGACTTCGCGGATCTTGGCCATGGAGGCGCCGGTGCCTGCCGGGATCAGCCGGCCGACGATGACGTTCTCCTTGAGGCCTTCGAGCGGATCGATCTTGCCGTTGACCGCCGCTTCCGTGAGGACGCGGGTGGTCTCCTGGAACGAGGCCGCCGAGAAGAACGAGCGGGTCTGGAGGCTGGCCTTGGTGATGCCGAGCAGAACCGGCGTTCCCGTGGCGGGCTTCTTGCCCTCTTCCCTGGCCTTCTCGTTCAGCGCGTCGAACTCGATCTTGTCGACCTGCTCGCCCGAGATCATGTCCGTGTCGCCCTGGTCGGTGACTTCCACCTTCTGGAGCATCTGGCGAACAATCACCTCGATGTGCTTGTCGTTGATGAGCACGCCCTGGAGCCGGTAGACCTCCTGGATCTCGTTGACCAGATAGGCCGCGAGTTCCTCGATGCCCTTGATCGCCAGAATGTCGTGCGGCGCCGGGTTGCCTTCCACGATGAAGTCGCCCTTTTCGACGACGTCGCCGTCCTGAAGGTGGATGTGCTTGCCCTTCGGGATCAGGTACTCGCGCGGCTCCTCGGTCTTGTCCATCGGCTCGATCGAGATGCGACGCTTGTTCTTGTAGTCGCGGCCGAACCGGATGGTGCCCGCGATCTCGGCGATGATCGCCGCATCCTTCGGACGCCGTGCCTCGAACAGCTCCGCCACCCGCGGCAGACCGCCGGTGATGTCGCGCGTCTTGGCGCTTTCGGTCGAGATACGGGCGAGGATGTCGCCCGGCTGAACCTTGGCTCCGATGTCGACCGAGAGAATGGCGTCGACCGACAGCATGTAGCGGGCATCGCCGCCACGGGCGAGCTTGAGCACCTTGCCGTCCTTGCCCTTGACCACGATGGCCGGACGCAGGTCCGAACCGCCGCGGGTCGAACGCCAGTCGATGACCACGCGCTTGGCGATGCCGGTGGCCTCGTCCAGCGTTTCCGAGATCGACTGCCCTTCGACCAGATCCTCGAAGCCGATGGTGCCCTCGACCTCGGTGAGGAGCGGACGGGTATAGGGATCCCACTCGACGATGCGCTGGCCGCGCTTGACGTTGTCGCCCTCGTCGACGTGCAGGCGCGAGCCGTACTGGATACGGTGCGTCGCACGCTCGGTACCGTCGGCATCGACGATCGCCACCACCATGTTGCGCACCATCGCGATCAGGTGACCTTCGCTGTTGCGGGCGATGGCCTTGTTCCTGATCATGATCTTGCCGTCGAAGTTGGCTTCGACGAAGGACTGCTCGTTGAGCTGCGCCGCACCGCCAATGTGGAAGGTGCGCATGGTGAGCTGGGTGCCCGGCTCGCCGATGGACTGCGCCGCGATGACGCCGACCGCTTCGCCGTGATTGACCGGCGTGCCGCGGGCGAGGTCGCGGCCGTAGCACTTGCCGCAGATGCCGTTGACGAGCTCGCAAGTCAGTGCCGAGCGGATCTTCACCTCCTGCACGCCACCCTGCTGGATGGCATCCAGATGGCTCTCTTCCATCAGCGTGTCGCGCTTGATGATCACCTTGCCCGAGCTGTCACGCACGTCTTCGCAGGCCGTGCGTCCGAGGATGCGCGAACCAAGCGAGGCGACCACGGTGCCGGCATCGACGATGGCACGCATCTTGATGCCGAGCTTGGTGCCGCAATCGCTCTGCGTGATGATGCAGTCCTGCGCCACGTCGACCAGACGACGGGTCAGGTAGCCGGAATTCGCGGTCTTCAACGCGGTGTCCGCGAGGCCCTTGCGGGCGCCGTGGGTCGAGTTGAAGTACTCGAGCACCGAGAGGCCTTCCTTGAAGTTCGAGATGATCGGCGTCTCGATGATCTCACCCGACGGCTTGGCCATCAGGCCGCGCATGCCGGCGAGCTGACGCATCTGGGCCGGCGAACCGCGGGCACCGGAGTGAGCCATCATGTAGATCGAGTTGATGTCGGCGTCGGCTCCGCTCGCCGTCTTCTTGGTGGCGGAGATCTCCTTCATCATCGCCTTGGCGATTTCTTCCGTGGCCTTCGACCAGGCGTCGACGACCTTGTTGTACTTCTCGCCATGAGTGATCAGGCCGTCGTTGTACTGCTGCTCGAAATCCTTCGCCAGCGTACGGGTGGTATCGACGATCTTCCACTTGCCGTGCGGCACGACCATGTCGTCCTTGCCGAACGAGATGCCGGCCTTGAACGCGTTGTAGAAGCCGAGCGCCATGATGCGGTCGCAGAAGATCACCGTCTCCTTCTGGCCGCAATGACGGTAGACCTGGTCGATCACGCCCGAGATCTCGCGCTTGGTCATCAGCTTGTTGATGATCTCGTACGAGATCCGCGGATTCTTCGGCAGCAGATTGCCCAGCATCACGCGGCCGGCGGTGGTCTCGATCCAGCGCCTGGAGACCTTGCCGGTCTCGTCCATGCCTTCCCACCGGTACTTGATCTTGGTGTGGAGGTGGATGACCTTCGCGTGTAGCGCGTGCTCGAGCTCGGCCATGTCGCCGAAGACCTTGCCCTCGCCGGGCAGGCCTTCGCGCATGATCGAGACGTAGTACAGACCCAGCACGATGTCCTGCGACGGCACGATGATCGGCTGGCCGTTCGCCGGATGCAGGATGTTGTTGGTCGACATCATCAGCACGCGCGCTTCCAGCTGCGCTTCGAGCGACAGCGGAACGTGCACGGCCATCTGGTCGCCGTCGAAGTCGGCGTTGAACGCGGAGCAGACCAGCGGGTGCAACTGGATCGCCTTGCCCTCGATCAGCACGGGCTCGAACGCCTGGATGCCGAGGCGGTGCAGCGTCGGTGCGCGGTTGAGCAGCACCGGATGCTCGCGGATCACCTCGTCCAGGATGTCCCAGACCTCGGGCCGCTCCTTCTCGACCAGCTTCTTGGCCTGCTTCACGGTGGTGGACAGACCCTTGGCGTCAAGCCGCGAATAGATGAACGGCTTGAACAGCTCGAGCGCCATCTTCTTCGGCAGGCCGCACTGATGCAGACGCAGCTCGGGACCGACCACGATCACCGAACGACCCGAATAGTCGACGCGCTTACCGAGCAGGTTCTGACGGAAGCGGCCCTGCTTGCCCTTGAGCATGTCGGCGAGCGACTTCAGCGGGCGCTTGTTGGCACCGGTGATGACGCGGCCGCGGCGGCCGTTGTCGAACAGCGCATCGACCGCTTCCTGAAGCATGCGCTTCTCGTTGCGGATGATGATGTCGGGCGCGCGCAGCTCCATCAGCCGCTTCAAGCGGTTGTTGCGGTTGATGACGCGGCGGTAGAGGTCGTTGAGGTCCGAGGTCGCAAAGCGGCCGCCGTCCAGCGGCACCAGCGGACGCAGGTCCGGCGGGATCACCGGGACCACGGTCATGATCATCCATTCCGGCTTGTTGCCGGAGTGGCGGAACGCTTCCACGATCTTCAGGCGCTTGGCCAGCTTCTTGTGCTTGATGTCGGAGTCGGTCTCCTGCATCTCGAGGCGCAACGAGGCCTCGAGCTTCTCGAGGTCCATGCCCTTGAGCAGCTCGCGGATCGCTTCCGCGCCGATCATGGCGGTGAAGGAATCCTGGCCGTACTCGTCCTGCGCCTTCAGATACTCGTCTTCCGACAAGAGCTGACGGTCCTTCAGCGCGGTGAGGCCCGGCTCCAGCACGACGTAATATTCGAAGTAGAGGATCCGCTCGAGATCCTTCAGCGTCATGTCCAGCAGGAGGCCGATGCGCGAGGGCAGCGACTTCAGGAACCAGATGTGGGCGACGGGGGCTGCGAGCTCGATATGGCCCATGCGCTCGCGCCGGACGCGCGACAGCGTGACCTCGACCGAGCACTTCTCGCAGATGATGCCCTTGTACTTCATGCGCTTGTACTTGCCGCACAAGCACTCGTAGTCCTTGATCGGCCCGAAGATGCGGGCGCAGAACAGGCCATCGCGCTCGGGCTTGAAGGTACGGTAGTTAATGGTCTCCGGCTTCTTGATCTCGCCGTAGGACCAGGACAGAATCTTCTCTGGAGACGCGATCGAGATCCGGATCTGGTCGAAGACCTGAGCCGGCGTCGTCGGGTTGAAGAGATTCAAAATTTCTTGGTTCATCGTCTTCTCCTCGCGTGCCGGTCGCCTCCGGCCGCAAATTCGAAAATCACTTAGCGGGGCGCCCTGCCCTCAAGGCCTCAGGCGGGGCGCCAATGCCCGGCCGCGAAGGCCGGGCACGACAGGTCGAATTACTCGGCCGCTTCCGACGTCGGCGCCGGTCCCATCTTGGAGTTGTGCAGGTCGACGTTGAGGCCGAGCGAGCGCATTTCCTTGACCAGCACGTTGAACGATTCCGGAATACCGGCCTCGAACGTGTCGTCGCCGCGCACGATCGCCTCGTACACCTTGGTGCGGCCGGCGACGTCGTCCGACTTCACCGTCAGCATCTCCTGGAGCGTGTACGCCGCGCCGTAAGCCTCGAGCGCCCACACCTCCATTTCGCCGAAGCGCTGGCCGCCGAACTGCGCCTTGCCGCCCAGTGGCTGCTGGGTGACGAGCGAGTACGGACCGATCGAACGCGCGTGGATCTTGTCGTCGACGAGATGGTGCAGCTTGAGCATGTAGATGTAGCCGACCGTCACCTTGCGATCGAACGGATCGCCGGTACGGCCGTCATAGACGGTCGACTGCCCCGAAGCGTCGAGACCGGCGAGCTTAAGCATCTCCTCGATGTCGGCTTCCTTGGCGCCGTCGAACACCGGCGTCGCAATCGGCACGCCGCGGCTCAGATTGTGGCCGAGCTCGATCAGTTCGCTGTCGTTGAGCGACTTGATCGTCTCGTCCTCGCCATAGACCTTCTTCAAGGTTTCCTTCAGCGGCTTGATGTCCTGCTTCGACAGGTAAGCATCGACCGTCTGGCCGATCCGCTTGCCAAGGCCGGCACAGGCCCAGCCGAGATGGGTCTCGAGAATCTGTCCGACGTTCATGCGCGAGGGCACGCCCAGCGGATTGAGCACGATGTCGGCATGCGTGCCGTCTTCGAGGAACGGCATGTCCTCGATCGGCACGATCTTGGACACCACGCCCTTGTTGCCGTGGCGGCCGGCCATCTTGTCGCCGGGCTGGATCTTGCGCTTCACCGCGACGAAGACCTTGACCATCTTCATCACGCCGGGCGGCAATTCGTCGCCGCGCTGAAGCTTCTCGACCTTGTCGAGGAAGCGCTGTTCCAGCCCCTTCTTCGACTCGTCGTACTGCTTCCGCATGGCCTCGATCTCGGCCATCAGCTTGTCGTTCGGCGAAGCGAACAGCCACCACTGCGACTTCGGGTACTCCTCGAGCACCGCACGGGTGATCTTGGTGTCCTTCTTGAAGCCCTTCGGACCGGCGATGCCCTGCCGCCCTTCGAGCAGCTCGGCAAGACGGTTGTAGACGTTGCGGTCGAGGATCGCCTGCTCGTCGTCGCGGTCCTTGGCCAGACGCTCGATCTCTTCCCGCTCGATCGCCAGCGCACGCTCGTCCTTGTCGACGCCGTGACGGTTGAACACGCGCACTTCGACGATGGTGCCCTGCACGCCCGGAGGAACGCGCAGCGAGGTGTCGCGAACGTCGGAAGCCTTCTCGCCGAAGATGGCGCGCAGGAGCTTCTCTTCCGGCGTCATCGGGCTTTCGCCCTTGGGCGTGATCTTGCCCACCAGGATGTCGCCGGCGCGCACTTCCGCACCAATGTAGACGATACCGGCTTCGTCGAGGTTCTTCAGCGCTTCTTCCGAGACGTTCGGAATGTCGCGGGTGATTTCCTCGGGCCCGAGCTTGGTGTCGCGGGCCATCACCTCGAACTCCTCGATGTGGATCGAGGTGAAGACGTCTTCCTTCACGATCCGTTCGGAGAGCAGGATCGAGTCTTCGAAGTTGTAGCCGTTCCACGGCATGAACGCGACCAGCACGTTGCGCCCCAGAGCGAGCTCGCCGAGATCGGTCGAGGGACCGTCGGCGATGATGTCGCCCTTCTTGACGACGTCGCCGACCTTCACCAGCGGACGCTGGTTGATGCAGGTCGACTGGTTGGAGCGCTGATACTTCATCAGCCGGTAGATATCGACGCCCGACTTGGTCGGATCGAGATCTTCGGTGGCGCGGATGACGACGCGGGTCGCGTCGATCTGGTCGATCACGCCCGAACGGCGCGCCGCGATCGCGGCACCCGAGTCACGCGCAACCACGCCTTCCATGCCGGTGCCGACGAACGGCGCCTCGGCGCGAACCAGCGGCACCGCCTGACGCTGCATGTTCGAGCCCATCAGCGCGCGGTTGGCGTCGTCGTTCTCGAGGAACGGGATCAGCGCCGCGGCCACCGAAACGAGCTGCTTCGGCGACACGTCCATGTAGTCGACCTTGTCAGGCGTCACCGGCAAGACTTCGCCGGCGTGACGGCAGACCACGAGGTCTTCGGTGAAGCGGCCCTTCGGGTCGAGCGGCACGTTGGCCTGCGCGACCGTGTAGCGGCCCTCCTCCATCGCCGAGAGGTACACGACCTCGTCGGTGACTCGGCCGTCCTTGACCTTGCGGTACGGCGTCTCGACGAAGCCGTACTTGTTCACGCGCGCGAAGGTCGCGAGCGAGTTGATCAGGCCGATGTTCGGGCCTTCCGGCGTCTCGATCGGGCAGATGCGGCCGTAATGCGTCGGATGCACGTCGCGCACCTCGAAGCCGGCACGCTCGCGGGTCAGACCGCCCGGTCCGAGCGCCGACAGGCGTCGCTTGTGGGTGATCTCGCTGAGCGGGTTGGTCTGGTCCATGAACTGCGAGAGCTGCGAGGAGCCGAAGAACTCGCGCACGGCGGCGGCCGCCGGCTTGGCGTTGATCAGGTCCTGCGGCATCACCGTGTCGATGTCGACCGAGGACATGCGCTCCTTGATCGCGCGCTCCATGCGCAGGAGGCCGATGCGGTACTGGTTCTCCATGAGCTCGCCGACCGAACGCACGCGGCGGTTGCCGAGATGGTCGATGTCGTCGATCTCGCCCTTGCCGTCGCGCAAATCCACCAGCGTCTTGATGACGGAGAGGATGTCTTCCTTGCGCAGGGTACGCTGAGTATCGGGCGCATCGAGGTCGAGGCGCATGTTCATCTTGACGCGGCCGACCGCGGAGAGGTCGTACCGCTCGGCGTCGAAGAACAGCGACTGGAACATGGCCTGCGCCGATTCCAGCGTCGGCGGCTCGCCCGGACGCATCACACGGTAGATGTCGAACAGCGCGTCCTCACGCGTCATGTTCTTGTCGGCCGAGAGCGTGTTGCGAATGTAGGGGCCGACATTGACGTGGTCGATGTCGAGCAGCGGCAGCTCCTTGTAGCCCTGCTCGTTGAGCGCCTTCATCAGCTTGTCGGTGATTTCCTCGCCGGCTTCAGCGTGGATCTCGCCCGTCTTCGGATTGACGAGGTCTTCGGCGACGTAGTTGCCGACCAGTTCCTCATCGGCCATGCGCAGCGCCTTCAGCCCCTTCTCTTGGAACTGGCGGGCGGCACGGACGGTGAGCTTCTTGCCGGCCTCGAGCACGACCTTGCCGGTATCCGCGTCGATCAGATCGTTGACGGTCGAGTAGCCGCGGAAGCGATTGGCGTCGAACGGAACGCGCCAGCCTTCCTTGGTCCGCTTGTAGAGGATCTTCTTGTAGAACGTGGACAGGATCGCCTCGCCGTCGAGGCCGAGCGCGAACATCAGCGACGTCACCGGAATCTTGCGGCGACGGTCGATACGCGCATAGACGATGTCCTTGGCGTCGAACTCGATGTCGAGCCAGGAGCCGCGGTACGGGATCACGCGGGCGGCGAACAGCAGCTTGCCCGAGGAATGGGTCTTGCCCTTGTCGTGGTCGAAGAACACGCCGGGCGAACGGTGCATCTGCGAGACGATGACGCGCTCGGTGCCGTTGACGATGAAGGTGCCGTTCATCGTCATGAGCGGGATGTCGCCCATGTAGACGTCCTGCTCCTTGATGTCCTTCACCGACTTCGCGCCGGTCTCCTCGTCGATATCGAATACGATGAGGCGCAGCGTTACCTTGAGCGGAGCCGCGAAGGTCATGCCGCGCTGGCGGCACTCGTCGACGTCGTATTTCGGCTGCTCGAACTCGTAGCGGACGAATTCCAGCATCGAGGTGCCCGAGAAGTCGGAGATCGGAAACACCGAGCGGAACACCGCCTGCAGACCCTCGTCAAGACGGCCGCCCGGCGGTTCGTCGACCATCAGGAACTGGTCATACGACGCCTTCTGAACCTCGATGAGGTTCGGCATCTCGGCGACTTCCTTGATGTGTCCGAAGAACTTGCGAACGCGTTTGCGACCGGTGAATGTCTGCTGCGCCATCGTGGCCTCTCATTTCGTCGCCCGCTTGGGCGCGCCGTCCGGAACGCGGCTGCCGCCGCTCCCGGGTTGAATTTTTCGAACCCGTCTTGGGGGCCAAAAGCTCAGTTCAGGCGGGAATGTCCTGAATCTGTTCTTCAGACCTTCAAAACGCAAAACGACGCGCGGGGCGCAGAAGCGCGCCCGCCCGTCACAACGATTGTCTTCACGGACTGCAAAAGCCCGAAATAGCCTGCTCTCCCAACGGCTTACAGGGAAATCCGGCATCCCTGCCCACCGCGCTTTCGTGCTGCCGACCCGATATGGGGCGACAATAGTGGAGATTCGAGGGGTAAACCCTCAAATCCCCACACTTTTTCGTGTTCGGCCTGCGTCGGGACGTTCCGTCGCACGCCTTTTGCATCCGGCTCACCCCTTCGATGAGGAGCGGACCAAGACCCCGGGTCGCGCTGATGCTCGCCCGGGACCTCACCAGCAAGCTGCGCTTACTTGAGCTCGACCTTGGCGCCAGCCTTCTCGATCTGCGCCTTGATCTTCTCGGCTTCTTCCTTGTTCACGCCTTCCTTCAGCGGCTTGGGAGCACCCTCGACGAGGTCCTTTGCTTCCTTCAGGCCGAGACCGGTGATGGCGCGGACTTCCTTGATGACCTCGATCTTCTTGTCGCCAGCGCTGGCGAGAACGACCGTGAACTCGGTCTTCTCTTCCGCCGGAGCGGCAGCGGCGCCGCCAGCGGCCGGGCCGGCCACGGCGACAGCCGCGGCAGCCGAAACACCCCACTTCTCTTCGAGGAGCTTCGCGAGTTCGGCAGCTTCGAGCACGGTGAGGCTCGAGAGGTCGTCAACGATCTTCTGCAAGTCAGCCATTGTTCAGTTTCCTTACGTGTAAGTCTGGTTCGGGTTTGAGTTTTGCGAAGGGTGTCAGGCCGCTTCGCCCTTTGAGGCATGAGCCTGGATGACGCGCGCGAGCTTGCCCGCGGGCGCGTTGGCGAGCTGAGCGAGCTTGGTCGCCGGGGCCACGATGAGGCCGACGATCTTGCCGCGCAGTTCGTCAAGCGACGGCAGCGAGGCAAGCGCCTTCACCCCGTCGACATTCAGGACGGTCTTGCCCATCGAGCCGCCGACGATGACGAACTTTTCGTTCGCCTTGGCGAATTCGATGGCGACCTTTGGCGCCGCTACCGGATCGTTGGAAGTCGCGATCACGGTCGGCCCCTTCAGCATGGGGCCGATGGCAACGACGTCAGTGCCTTCAAGAGCAATTTTGGCGAGACGGTTCTTCGAGACCTTCACCGAGGCGCCAGCCTGCTTCATCTGCGTGCGCAGCTTCTGCATCTGGGCAACGGTGAGGCCGGAATATTGAGCAACGATCGCGACGCTCGTGGTCTTGAAGACCTCGTTGAGCTGTTCGACCGCTTCCTTTTTTGCCGCTCGTTCCACAGCAAGCTCTCTCCGGTTGGCGGTCATCGCGAGAAGCGGGACCGCCGGGTTGCACCCATCGTCCCGCCCAAACCTGAACCTCCGGGCCAAACCCATCGGACACGCCGGGCAAGACGACAATTCAAAGCCTGCCCTCCGGGAGCCCATGAGGCCCACGGCGTGTCGAGGTCCGAACCAGACCCCGTTTCGCGAAGCCAGTTTTGAAGCTGGGGCGCGAAGTGAAATCCGGTCTTCACCCGTCTATGCAGGCCATGCGATTAAGCCGTTGAGAAATCGAAATTCCCCGCGGACGCCTGCAGTCTTGGACAGGACAAGGTCAGCCGGCGAACCGTCCGACCTCTGTCCGCATTCCACCAAATGACGGGCTCTCTTTCCTTGTCCGGAAAATCCTTACGGACGTCCTGGAAAGGAATGATCTCCTGTCGTGTCGGGTTTTCGGAATGCGAGCACGAACGCGCCAGCCGAGGCCGGCACGTCCGGAAGCGGTTCTTTAACCGCTCGGAGCCGGCTTGCCAAGAGCAAAATTCGCACCAGTTCCAAGCCGCTGCCGCAAGCGTTTGACCAATTAGGGCAGAGAAGGATCGATTCAGGCCTTTTTGACCTCATAGGGCAGCGGCCTGCCATCGAAAAACGCGGTCAGGTTGGCCAGCACGCAATTCTGCATGGCGACGTGCGATTCGAGGGTATGGCCGCCGAGATGGGGGGCGAGCACCACATTGGGCAGCGCGGTTAGCGCGTCGGGCGCGTGCGGTTCCCTCTCATAGACGTCGAGGCCGGCGCCGGCGATGGTCTTGTCGGTCAGCGCCGCGACCAGGGCCTTCTCGTCGATGACCGAGCCGCGGGAGATGTTGATGACATACCCGTCCGCGCCAAGGCGCCTCAGGATGTCGGCGCTGACGACGTGCTGGGTCTCGGCCCCTGCCCGGACCGCAATCATCAGCACGCTGCACCAGTCGGCGAGTCCTTCCAGCGACGGGAAATATTGATACGGCAAATCGTATTTGGTGCGGCTGAAATAGCCGACTTCGCTCTCGAAAGCGGCGCAGCGCGCCGCGATCTTGCGGCCGATCTCACCCATGCCGTAGACGCCGATGCGGCGGCCGGGCATGCCCGTCTGTGGCCGCATCATCGGCGAGGGTTTTGACGCCGCCCAATCGCCGCTGCGGACATATTGGTCGGCAGCCAGGATCCGCCGCGTCGTCGCCAGCATCAGGGTCATCGCAATATCGGCGACCGAAGCTGCGTTGGCACCCGGACTGTGGCCGACCGCAACGTTGCGCGCGGCGGCCGCCTCCAAGTCGACGCCGTCATAGCCGGTGCCGTAGCAGACGATCGCACCGAGCTTGGGAAACAGGTCCATCGCCTCCGCTCCCAGCGGGGTGCCGCCTGCCGTCAGTACCGCGCGGATGCCGCCGAGCTCGTCGGCCGAAAACACCTCGCGCGCGGGCTTGCCGCCAGTGTCGAGCAGTTCGAAGCGCTCGGCGAAAAGCACCATCATCGTCTTGGGAAAGCGGGAGTAGATCAGGACCTTGTCAGCCATTGTTCTTGTTTCCCGTGAACGCGGTCACAAACGACGAGGGGCGGAATCGGTTGCCCAATTCCGCCCCTCGCCTCATGCAATTTGCAAATCTCAGCCGAGGCAAGCCTTAGCCGAGGATGGTGCCCGGCTCGACCTTCACGCCGGGGCCCATCGTCGAGGACACCGCAACGCGCTGGATGTAGGTGCCCTTGGAGCCGGCCGGCTTCGCCTTGGAGACGGCGTCTGCCAGGGCCTTGATGTTCTCAACCAGCTTCTCCTCGGAGAACGACGCCTTGCCGACGCCGGCCTGCAGGATGCCGGCCTTCTCGACACGGAACTCGACCGAGCCACCCTTGGCACCCTTCACCGCGCCGGTGACATCCATGGTCACCGTGCCGATCTTCGGGTTCGGCATCAGGCCGCGCGGGCCGAGCACCTTACCGAGGCGGCCGACCAGCGGCATCATGTCGGGGGTGGCGATGCAGCGGTCGAAATCGATCGAGCCGTTCTGCACCTTCTCGACCAGGTCCTCGGCGCCGACGACGTCAGCACCCGCCGCCTTTGCCTCGTCGGCCTTGGCGCCACGGGCGAACACGCCGACGCGGAGCGTACGGCCGGTGCCGTTCGGCAGGGTCACGACGCCGCGAACCATCTGGTCGGCGTGACGCGGATCGACGCCGAGATTGATCGCGACCTCGATGGTCTCGTCGAACTTCGCCTTGGCGCGTTCCTTGACCATCTTGATCGCGTCCGCGAGCGGGTAAAGCTTTTCGCGATCAATGCCTTCGCGGGCTTTGTTCAAACGCTTTCCGATTGCCATGACCGCTTACCCCGCAACTTCCAGACCCATCGAACGGGCGGAGCCCTCGACCATCTTCATGGCCGATTCGATGCTGTCGCAATTCAAGTCCTTCATCTTCTTCTCGGCGATCTCGCGCACCTGCGCCTTGGTCACCTTGCCCGCCTTGTCACGGCCCGGTGCTTTCGAGCCGGACTGAATCTTGGCGGCCTGCTTGAGGAAGTAGGACATCGGCGGCGTCTTCATCTCGAAAGTGAAGGAACGGTCCGCATAGATGGTAATGACCACCGGGATTGGGGTGTTCTTCTCTTCCTTCTGGGTCTGCGCGTTGAACGCCTTGCAGAACTCCATGATGTTGAGACCGCGCTGACCGAGCGCGGGACCGATCGGGGGCGAAGGATTCGCCGCACCGGCCGGGACCTGAAGCTTCAGGTATCCGGTCACTTTCTTTGCCATGTATCACTCCTGTTGTGCCGGCATGTCCGCCGGCGGTTTCAGGTTCGTGGTCTGGGTCGGATGCGGCTGGCAACCGCCCTCTCCCTCCCACGGCCTCTTGCTGCGCAAGACCGAAGTCTCACGCCTACCCGGTCAGACCTTCTCGACCTGACCGAATTCCAGTTCGACCGGCGTGGCGCGGCCGAAGATCGACACCGCGACCTTCACGCGCGAGCGCGCCTCGTCGATTTCCTCGACCACACCCGAGAACGAGGCGAACGGGCCGTCGGCCACGCGCACGTTCTCGCCGATTTCGAACGAGACCGACGCCTTCGGCCGTTCCACGCCCTCCTGCACCTGATGCAGGATGCGCATGGCCTCGGCTTCCGAGATCGGCATCGGCTTGTTCTCGGCGCCGAGGAATCCCGTCACCTTCGGCGTGTTCTTGATCAGATGGAACGCCTCGTCGGTCAGCTTCATCTTCACCAGCACATAGCCGGGGAAGAACTTGCGCTCGGCGTCGATCTTGCGGCCGCGGCGCACTTCCGTGACCTTCTCGGTCGGCACCAGTACCAGGTCGAACAGCTCCTCGAGCCCGCGCTGCTTGGCCTGCTCGCGGATCGATTCGGCGACCTTCTTCTCGAAGTTCGAATAGGCGTGGACGATGTACCAGCGCTTGTCGGACACTTGAGCGGTTGCTGTTGCCATCAGTGGATGCCCAGAAGGAAGGTGATGAGGTAACGGATGATCTGGTCGGCGGCGAAGAAGAAGACCGAGGCCACGGCAACCATGACGAACACCATGATGGTGGTGATCGTGGTCTCACGACGGGTCGGCCAGGTGACCTTGGCGGTCTCCGAGCGCACTTCCTGCAAGAACTTGAACGGGCTGACTGCCATCGTTTGATGTCCAACGTCCGTCGCAAGACGGCTACTGATTTCAAAGGGATCCGAACAGCCGCCTTTGGCCCAGCCCTCGTCTGAAGGATGAGCCGGAAACCGGGCTCGATTGTTCGGGGATTTCAAAGCCGCGCCGGAAATCCGCGTCTAACGGGCCGGCTGCGAGTGCGGGGTAAATACTGCGGATGGGGCCAAAGGTCAAGATATGGGGACGGCTTGCGCGGCAAGCGAGCGGATCGAGCCGCCTAATTGATTTTGCTGGCAGGAGTGGCAGGGCTCGAACCTGCGACCCCCGGTTTTGGAGACCGGTGCTCTACCAATTGAGCTACACTCCTACAGACCCCGCGTCGCCTTAGGATCAGGGCCGCTTTCAAGCACAGGGGACGGCCGGTTTGCAAGGGTGAACCGCGCCGGCTTCGCTTGTTTGTGCCGGGGTTTTGGGGCCACAGTCCATTCCAGATAATCAAGAGCAACCGGGAGCGCCCATGACCGCCACAGCCGCCCAACACGCCACGATCGCGCCGCAGACCCCGCCTCTGCCGGAAGCCCGCCCCGAGACGCTCGGGCTGTCGCGTCCCCGCCTCCAGGCCATGTCGGACGCCTTCAAGCGCGAGATCGACAGGGGAACCGTTCTCGGCGTCACCGTGCTGGTGGCCCGCCGCGGCCAAATCGGCTGGTTCGAGGCACTGGGACGGCAGAGCCCGACGGGCGCGGCGCCGATGGCGCGCGATTCGATCTTCCGGATCTTCTCGATGACCAAGCCGATTGTCTCGGTCGCTATCATGGCGCTGATCGAGGATGGCCATCTCCTTCTCAGCGACGCGGTCGCCAAGTTCATTCCGGAGTTCGCCGAGCAAAAGGTCGGCGTGGTCAGCGGCGGCCGGCTCAACCTGGTTCCGCCGAGGCGGCCGATGACGGTGCAGGACCTGCTCCGTCACACCTCGGGCCTGACCTACGAGCACCAGGGCGACGGCCCGGTGCACAAGCTCTACCAGGAGTCCCGCGTCCGCAGCCGCAAGATCACCAATGCCGAGCACGCCGCGCTGGTGGCGAGCTTTCCGTTGATCTGCCATCCCGGCGACGAGTTCAACTACAGCCGCTCCACCGACATCCTCGGCCGCATCGTCGAAGTCGTCAGCGGCAAGTCGCTCGGCGCGTACCTCGCCGAACGCGTCCTCGCGCCCTTGCAGATGGCCGAGACCGGCTTTGCGACGCCCGAGACCAATTCCGGCCGCCTCGCCGAACCGTTCGCGGCCGATCCCTGGACCGGCGACAAGGTCGCGCTCTTCAACATGCTCGAGCAGCCGGTGATGGAGTCCGGCGGTGGCGGGCTGGTCTCGACCACGATGGATTATGCGCGCTTCTGCCTGATGCTGCGCAACGGCGGCACGCTCGACGGCAACAGGATCATCGGCCGTAAGACGCTGGAGCTGATGGCGTCCGATCATCTCGGGCCGCATGTTGCAACAAATGGCACGCTGCTGTCGCCCGGCCACGGCTTCGGTCTCGGCTTTGCCGTGCGCCGCGAGGCCGGCATCGCGCCCTTCCCCGGCAGCGTCGGCCAGTATTTCTGGAGCGGCATTGCGGGCACGTTCTTCTGGATCGATCCGAAGGAGGATCTGTTCGCGGTGTTCATGAGCCAAGGCCCGGGCCAACGCGACTATACGCGTACGCTGGTGCGGGATCTGGTTTACGCGGCGGTGGAGTGACCCGAAGGGTCATTCCGGGGCGATGCAAAGCATCGAACTATGGTGCGCAATTGCGCACCTGAGAATCTCGCGATCCCGGGTTCACGCTTCGCGTGCCCCGGGATCACGCCAAAGCCTCAACTGATCGTCGCGCCGCCGTCGATCACCATGGTCTGCCCGGTCATGAAGTCGCCGGCCTTCGAGCCGAGGAACACCGCCGCGCCCGCGATCTCGTCTGGCATGCCGATGCGCAAGAGAGGCGAGCGCGAGGTCGAGGCTTTCAGATTCTCCGGATTGTCCCACAGCGCTTTCGCAAAGTCGGTCTTGATCAGGCCGGGCGCGATGCAGTTCACGCGGATATTGTGCTTGCCGTATTCGCAGGCGAGGTTGCGCGCGAGCTGCATGTCGGCGGCTTTCGAGATCGCGTAGGCACCGAGGATGGTCGAGCCCTTGAGGCCGCCGATCGACGAGACGATGATGATCGAGCCGTCCTTGCGCTCGATCATCTGCGGCACCACCATCGAGATCAGCCAATTGTTGGCGACGATGTTGTTGTCGAGGATTTTTCTGAACTGATCATCGGAGATGCCGGCGAGCGGACCGTAGTACGGGTTCGACGCCGCGTTGCAGACCAGCACGTCGATCTTGCCGAAAGCGCGGTTGCTCTCGTCGACGAGGTTTTGCAGATTCTCTTTCGAGGAGATGTTGGCGGCGATCGCGACCGCGGTGCCCTTGCCGAATCTATCGTTGATGCTATTGGCCACCTGCTCGCAAACGTCGGCCTTGCGCGAGGAGATCACCACCTTAGCGCCGTGCTCGGCCATACGCTCGGCGATCGCGAGCCCGATGCCGCGGGTCGAGCCGGTGATGACGGCAACTTTCCCCTTCATGTCGAACAAGGTCATGTTTCTCTCCCAGAGTATGATTTGACTTGGCTTTGAACCTTACGCCGCAGCCGCGCGGCCGGACAACGGCTCACGCAAGCTTCTTGACTTCCGGTCCCGCAGGCTGGTGCATCGCTGCGTGCGCAGCATCGGCGATCCACGGCTGCTGGTTCACCATCGGCAACCGCCAGACCGTGCGCTTGGGGCTTGCGAAATGATCGAGCCGCGTCACCGAGCAATTGTCGATATCGAATGCGAGCCCCTGCTCCGGCAAGCCGCCGAGCGCAAGGCCTACGGCCGCCTTGATGGTGCCACCATGCGCGACCGCGATGATGTCCTGCCCGGCCGCTTCCACATTGATCCGTTCGATGGTGCGCCGCGTGCGATTATAGAGGTCCATGAAACTTTCGCCGCCGGGCGCGGGCTCGTTGATGTCGGCGAACCAGCTGGCGCCGACGGGGCGGCTCGCGATGAACTCGGCGCGGTTCATGCCCTGCCAGCGGCCGAGATTCTGCTCGGCGAGATCCGCTTCCCATTTCATCGACGCAGGCCGTGGAAAGCCTGTTGCCCAGATCGCCTCGGCCGTCTGATGTGTGCGCATTAGATTGCTCGAATACCAGACTGCGTTGCGTGGCAGCACCTTGGCAACAGCGTTGAACACATAGGTGTCGCTGATGTCGCAGGCGATGTCGGACTGGCCGTAGATGTTGCCGCCGTCATCGCGCACCGGCGCGTGCCGGACCCACCACCACCGTGTCGTGACCACATTCGGCTTGTCTGCGCCTGCCATCGAAACCCTTCCATCCCGCGTGATGTCGCTGTACGTCAGTAGCGAACGTGTCTCAAGACACTTTGCCGTTTGAAATGTTGTTTGAAATTCCGTCGCGCGGCAAGGGCCGCGTGCGAGCCAAAGGGAGAAGCGCATGGGCCGCTTGCAAGGCAAATCCGTCATCATCACCGGCGCCGGCAGCGGCATCGGCCGCGCCGCTGCGCTGCTTTTCACCAGGGAAGGCGCAAAGCTCATCGCCGTCGATCGCACCGAAGCGGTGAAGGAGACCGTCGAGGAGATCAAGAACGCCGGTGGCATCGCGGAAGCCATGATCGCGGATGCCGGCTCCGAGACGGACGTCATCGCAATGATCGACAAGGCCGTGAAGGCGCATGGCCGGCTCGACGTGATCTGGGCCAATGCCGGCATCTCGGGCGGGCTCATCCCGCTCGCCGAGCAGACGGTGGAGCACTGGCAGGAGATTTTGCGCGTCAACCTCATCGGGCCGTTCCTCGCGGTGAAATACGCGATGCCGCACATGGTCAAGCAACAGTCCGGCGCGATCGTGCT
Organism: Bradyrhizobium sp. 154; assembly: GCF_023073875.1. Classification (NCBI taxonomy): domain Bacteria; kingdom Pseudomonadati; phylum Pseudomonadota; class Alphaproteobacteria; order Hyphomicrobiales; family Nitrobacteraceae; genus Bradyrhizobium; species Bradyrhizobium sp. 154. Next base: position 959 of record NZ_JADPKG010000081.1, on the reverse strand, counting down.
GACGGCGTCCGTCGCCGGCCTCAAGGCCGGCGCCAGCGGACATCCCTATGCGGCGAGCAAGGCGGGCGTGATCAGCCTGGTGCAGACCACAGCCTATTCGCTCACCGGCACCGGCGTGCGCATCAACGCGGTGTGCCCCGGCCTGATCGAGACCGGCATGACCAAACCGATCTTCGACCGCGCCAAGGAGCGCGGCACTCAAGACAAGATCGGCCAGCTCAACCCGCTCAAGCGCCCCGGCCAGCCGCACGAGCTCGCGGCGATGGGACTGTTTTTGGCCAGCGACGAGGCCTCGTACGTGAATGGTCAGGCATTCCCCGTCGACGGCGGCCTGACGGCATCGATGCCGTATACGGGCAAGCCGGTTTAACTGAAGGTCTCGTGTCCCGGACGCGACGCAGCGCGCAAGCGATGTGGCGCAGAGCCGGGACCCAGCAGGCCACCGCACTAGCGGATGGGCCCCGGCTCGGCAGCGCACCGCTGAAGAAGCGCTGCGCTGCGTCCAGGGCACGAGCGGAGAGTTTTGTCGCGCGCCTGTATCAACATCGTCATTGCGAGCGCAGCGAAGCAATCCAGAATCTATCCGCGGATACATTTTTGGATTGCTTCGCTGCGCTCGCAATGACGGAGTGTGGGGTGATGGCATCGCGCTTTCAATTCGCTTTCAATTGCAGACACACCTTCGCATCTTCGCGGCTTGTTCGCCCGAGCTCTGCTTCGATGCCTTGCCCTCTCATGAAAGAAGGCGCAGGGAAGACCGGGAGCCGGTTGGCTCCGATGGACCGCCATGCCAAGAGCAGATTGCGTGTGCTTCATGCATAGCGGACAACAGGGCAACCGGAGACATCCCGGCCTTCCCTGCGCGGATGGTTGGAACGGCTTATGTCGCGCTCTTGTGTCTGGGAAATCTGCCAGAATGTGCAAACGGGCGGTTCTCGCAAAACCGCCCGTTGCTGGAT
>NZ_JADPKG010000067.1:0-46604 GCF_023073875.1 Bradyrhizobium sp. 154 | reverse complement strand
TCACCGCGCGCCGGCGGCGTCAATCATCCCGACCGCGCTATCCAGAGCATTCCGCGCAAGTCAAGCCCGGGCACCGGTGATCCTATCGTGACGCTCACGACGCGGATCGCGCCGTCGCGATCGAAGCGTCGCGACAGCATGTCCGCGATCTCAATTTGCGGGGATGGCTTATTGCGGCCAATCATCGGCTATGGCTCGCGATATCACATGTGCTAAACATTCGTGACGGTACTTCGCTGAAGCTGCTTGAGCGCCGTGCATTTCGAGCGCGATCGAGTTTTTCGCCTGATCGATTTCGATAGTTCTCGATACTATACAGAAAAATTTTCGAGCGATTTTTCTTTTAAAATCAGCACCGTAGCTTTTTGACGGCTCGAGTGTCGGCTTCTCGCTCTACGCGAAGGAAAAACATCAGCCAGATCAGCTCTCTAACCTGATCTAGAACAATTGAGTGGGAGCAGTGCGACCGACTGCAGTGGCGCAGTTTGGCGTAGTTTTGGTGAGGTTGTCGCGCTTACTTTCATTTGCAGGAGGCCGACACAAACTTATGGCCTCCACTTAACGCGATCGAGGTCGGCATTCCACCGCGTTTTCGCGAGCGGAGTATTGCTGCGCATCTCGTCGCGTAAAAGGGCCCCTGGGGTGGTCCAAAGCCTCAGTGGAAGGAGCCGTTATTGGCGCAAAGGGGCCTGCCCGAGGAGAGTGGTCAATTCCGCCCCCTCGTCAGCTACGAAAACGGCGATCAGTTCGGCCGGCTCCGTGTTGCTTTCATTGGCGGAAACCAAATGCGTCGCGCCCGGCGGTTCAAAGAACGATTGGCCAACCGCGAATGTTTCCAGCGGGCCGCCCTGGAGCTGCGAGCGGACCTGGCCCTTGGTGATGTAGGCCGTGACCGAGCCGCCATGGCGGTGCGGCGGCGTGAATCCTCCGGGACCGTAACTCACACGGACCACAGTTAGTCTCTTGCCTGGGACATTCGGCAAAGCGCGCGAATCGATCACTTCGACCTTATTGAGCGATGAGCCCGAGGCATTGTCGGCGCATAGCGGCGCCGGGATTGCCGATATCGCGTCCGTTGCAATCGGCAGCGTTCGCGTGATCGCCACCGCGCAGGCCAAACCGGTCACGACGACGAAGGACAGGCGCCGCCAATTCTGCTCTGCGAGCGGTGATATCATTTCCAATTTAGCGGTCATCCAGCATCTCCTGTTCGATCTCAAGTAGCTGCGGCGGGGCTGAACACCGAAAGCGGCGCGGGATCGCGGCTCGGCGGAGGGGGGATTTTCCCGTCGACATCGGTGAAGCCATATTCCGTGGCAAGTTCCGAGGCGAGCAGGATCTGTCCAGTCTTGGTGATCACGCCGGGATCGGCGGCCAGCGCCGCAATCGCGCGCCCGACAAAAAGCGGCGTTTCGCCTCGTTCGGCAATCAGCTTGGCGAGCGCCGCCGGCACCCGATCGGGCTGCGCCGCAAGCTTCTCGCTCTTGATGTAACCGGGCCAGATCGAGACGGCGGAAATGCCGAACGGCTTCAGTTCATGCGCCATATCGCGGGCCATCCGGTCGACGCCGGATTTCTGCACGCCGAACGGAACGTTGAAGGTGTAGCGGACGCCCCCGCCTGACGACGTATTGACGATCAGGCCGCGTCGCTGCGGCAGCATCAATGGGACTGCTAATTGGCTGGCGACGAAGTGCGAGCGCAGGCCGACGCGGTGCAGCGTATCCCACAGTGAGGTCGGCACCTGCCAAAAGGGCACGTTGACCGGCATGGTGTTGGGGGCCGCAAAGACGTTGTTCACGAGCACGTCGAGGCGTCCGTAGTTGCGCCGGATCAGGTCGAAGACGTCCCTGACTGAACGGTCGTCGGAATGGTCGCAGAGAAGACCAACACCCTGGCCGCCGGCCTCGTCGATCGCGGCCACTGTCTCGTCGAGAGAGCCGGGCCATTCGGCGCCGCTGCCACTGTTGCGTGTGCGCGCGGTCACGATCACGGTCGTTCCGCACTCGCCGAGGCCGATCGCCACGCCCTTGCCGACCCCGCGGCTTCCTCCCGTCACCAACGCAATAGAATCCTTCAGATGTCTCCCGGACATACAACCATCCCAGTTATCTTCTGTGGAAGCTATGTTGACAACAATCTTCCAAGGAAGATAATGCGCGGATATTGCGAAACGGTCAACCAGGGATGGATCGCTATGATCACGAGGGAAGAGAATGAACTGTTGTGCCGCGTCACAGGGGACGCGCCGATGGGACGAATGCTGCGTCAGCACTACTGGCTGCCGGCCATCCTCTCGGTTCGAGTGCGCAAAGGTGAAGCGCCTGTGCGCGTCAAGCTGTTCGGCCGCAATTTCGTGGCCTTCCGCGGCAGGGACGGGACTGTCGGCTTCCTTGATGAAGCCTGTCCGCACCGGGGCGCCTCGCTCGCACTTGCGCGGGTCGACGATTGCTCGGTGACCTGCCTGTTTCATGGTTGGAAAATCAACGCCGGTGGCGAGGTGCTCGATGTTCCCAATGAGCCGAACAATCCGAGCGAGTTCGCCAAGACCGTCAGGGCGAAGGGCTACCCGACGCGTGAAGGCGCAGGCCTGATCTGGGTCTGGCTTGGCGAAGGCAAGGCGCCTCCCGCGCCGGACTTCGAATGGATGGATTTACCGCCGGACCAGGTCTACGCAGCCGGGATTGAGCTCAATGCGAACTGGTTGCAGGGGGTCGAGGCAACCATCGACTCTTCCCACGTCGCCCTGCTGCACCAGAGCTGGACCACGAGCTCAGCAACGGATTTTGGGGCAACTCGGGTCAACACCGAGGTCAGTTACCAGCTCGACAAGAAGCCGTATGGATTCCGCGCAGCCGCGCTTCGCTCCGCCGCAGATGGATCTTGTCTCGCCCGTGTGACGGAGTTCGTGATGCCTTATTATGGATTGATCGCACCAATTTACTCCGGACCGCAGCAGGATCGTACCGCTATCATCGCCGTCCCGATCGACGATGAGAACCTGATCCAGTGGTACATCTATTACAATCCCGAGAAGCCGGTGGATTCCTGGCGCAAGGTGCAGCGGGCCAATCAGTGGCCGATGGCCGGCGGCCTACCGGGTGATCAAACCAATAGTTGGGGACAGAACCGCCAGATCATGGACGCCGGCAACAGCACCGGATTCCACGAGATCGTCATCGAGGACTTCGTTGTGATGGTCAGCATGGGCCCTATTGTCGACCGTACGCAGGAATATCTCTGTTCTGCGGACCAGGCGATCGTCAGGGTACGGCGCCAATTGCTTGAGGAAGTGCGCGGCTTCATGGAAGGCAAACCGCCGAGGAGCGGCCAGAGCGAGTCCATGTCATACAAGGACATCCGTGCGGTCGGTGGTCGGCTGGCGTCCGCCGCCGAGGACTGGCGGCAAATTCCCCGCTGATAGGAAGTGAAGCATCGGCGCGGATATGGTCCGCGCCCATTTCCCGATTCAGGAGATATCGTGGCCATGACCTGGAAGCATCTGTGTGCCGCCTCGAAACTGCCCGACGGGGAGCCGTTAGGCTTCGAGGTTGGCGACCAGAGGGTCGCACTCTACAAGGTCGACAACCACATCCATGCAACCGACGACGTCTGCTCGCATGCGTTCGCGTTGCTCTCGACAGGCTTTCTCGAAGGCCATGTCGTTGAATGTCCGCTGCATGGTGCGATGTTCGATGTGCGCGACGGCAAGTGTCAGTCCGGCGCCTATAAAGACATCAGGTCGTTCGAGGTCGAGATCCGCGATGGCGAGGTTTACGTGGATATCGACGAGGGCGCTGCGAATGAGAAAGGTCCCGATCACACGCTGGGTGCTGAAGCGTGAGCGGGCTCGTCGTCATCGGAGCCTCCTATGCCGGTGTTCAGGCGGCGCTAGGTGCCCGCGGGGTCGGTTATTCCGAGCCGGTCACTATTGTCGCCGACGAGCAATCGCTCCCTTATGAGCGGCCGCCGCTATCCAAGGAGTTTTTGCTCGGAGAAGCCGGCGAGCAGAAGCTCGTCCTGCGCGATGACGCGTTCTTTGCGCGCGAGCGAATCGACATGCTGCTCGGCCAACGCGTGACCGAGGTTGATCTGGCGGCCAGGCAGCTCGCAGTGCAGGGCGGTGGGCGGCTGAATTTCGACAAGCTCGTGATTGCCACGGGATCGCGGGCGCGGCGGATTGCAATCCCAGGTGCCGAGCTCGACGGCGTCTGCTATCTCAGAACAGTTGCCGATGCCGTCGATCTCAGGGCACGTCTGCCGCGGGCGGCCGAGATCGTCATTGTCGGTGGCGGGTTCGTTGGACTCGAGGTCGCATCATCGGCGGCGAAGCTTGGCAAGAAGGTCACGGTCATCGAAGCAGCCTCGCGGCTGCTTGAGCGGGCGGTGTCGCCCGCAGTCTCGCGCTTCCTGTTCGATGCCCATGCGCAAGCGGGTGTCGATGTGAGGCTCGGCGAGACGGTCGTTGCGATCTCCGGCAGCGCCGGGCGAGTCGCTGGAGTCGAGCTTCGCAGCGGCGGCCGGTTGCGCACGGATCTCGTCGTCGTCGGCGTCGGCGGAATCGCAAATGATGAGCTCGCCAATGCCGCCGGGCTCCGGTGCTCGAATGGAATCGTTGTCGATGAACATGGCCGTACAGCGGTGCCCGAGGTCTGCGCCGCCGGCGATTGCGCTAAGCACTACAATCGATTTGCGGACGACTGGATCAGGCTGGAATCGGTCCAGAACGCCCAGGACCAGGGCAAGGCGGCCGGGTTGGCGATCGCGGATCGTCATGCGCCCTACGATAGCGTCCCCAGATTCTGGTCGGACCAGTATGACCTGAAGATCCAGATTGTAGGGCTCTCCGGACGTTCCGACCAGATGGTGACCCGCGGCTCGATCGAGGAGGGCAGGTTCTCAGTATTCCACTACAGGCAGGGGAGAATGGTCGCGGTCGACAGCATCAACAGGCCGGGTGACCAGATGGTGGCGCGGCGCCTGATCGCTGCGGGGATTTCGCTGACGCCGGCGCAGGCCGCAGATGACCTGTTCGATATCAAAGCGCCCCTGTAGGCGATCGAGAGGGTGGTTGGCCAGTCGCGCGACATCGCGTCTTAGCCCGCCACCGGACGGCCGGCTTTCTTCGTCGTCTTCACAGCCTTCACGGTCAAGAGCTTGCGCAAGCACTTGTCGAGCGTTGCGAGCTCGGCCTTCGTCAGTCCGCTTGCCTCGATCACGCTTTCGACGCCCCCGGCGATCTCTGTGATGCCGCGGTCGGCAGTGGCAAGGCCCTTCGCGGTCAGGCGAACCAGCTCCGACCGGCCATCGTCATTCGCCGAGACACGAAGAACGAATCCGCCTTCCTGCAGCCGTGCCACGCGCTTGGTCATAGCTCCGGACGTCACCAGCAGGGCACGGAACAGGTCGGTCGGGCGCAGTTCGTACGGCTTTCCGGACCGGCGCAGTGCCAACAGGACGTACAGTTCGCCCGTCTGCAGGCCTACAGTCTTCGATATTTCCTGCAGCCGAATTTCGTGAAGCAGGCTGACGCGTTCCAGCCGCAGCAAGGTGCAGGCCGCGGCGAGATCGAGATCGGGGCGCTGCTCGAGCCAGGCGGCTTCGATATCGTCGTACAGGCCGCTTTCGGTGTTGGATGCCGGTTTGCCGACGGACATTGTCACACGCGACATTCTCTGCTTCCGCATTCCTTCTCACCCTGGTTCTGCCCGCCTTGGTCCTGCGCCGAAGGCACCTGCATCACACATTCGTGCAATCTAACACCCCCGTCGCCGCGTGTCGCGCGGCAGGTTCCGGCGATTGGTCGAGTCGGTGGTAAAATCCCGGTGGGTGGTCATTGCCCCGAAGTCCGATATTGACAATTATCTTCCTAGGAAGAATAATTCCGATAAGAGATATATGGGAGGTTACATGCGGGGACTTGGCGCAGCATTCCTGTTCGCGGCATCATTGGTTACCTCGGGAGCGGTCATGGCGGGCGAGGGCGAACTGATCCTCGGGCAGACGATGCCCTATAGCGGTCCGGCCTCGGCGCTGAGCTCCGTCGGCAAGGTGCAGGCCCGCTACTTCCAGATGATCAACGAGCGCGGCGGAATCAACGGCCGCAAGATCAAGCTGATCTCGCTCGATGATGGCTACAGCCCGCCAAAGGCGGTGGAGCAAACCCGCAGGCTGGTCGAGAGCGACGAGGCCGTTGCGATCTTCGGCAGCATGGGGACTGCACAGAACGCGGCGGTCCAGAGGTACCTCAATAGCCGGAAAGTGCCGCAGCTTTTCGTCTTTGCTGCGAGCGATCGTTTTGCTGATCCGAAGACCAGCCCCTACACCATCTCGGGAATGACGCTGTTCAGTACCGAGGCCGCGATCTACGCGCGGCTTGTGTCCGAGAGCATTCCGCAGGCTCGTGTCGCGGTGCTGTACCAGAACGACGATTATGGACGCGAATATCTCCGCAGCTTCAAGGCCGAGCTGGCGCGGCTCGATCCGCAGGCGGGGGTCGTTGCCGTCTCGCCCTATGAGGTGACATCTCCGACAGTCGAGTCCCAGGTCGTCACGTTAGCCAGCAGCGATGCCAACGTGTTTCTGAACGCGTCAACTGGCAAGTTCACTTCTCAGGCGATCCGGAAGGCCGGTGAACTTGGCTGGCACGCGCAACAGTTTCTGCCGATCGGAAGCAATTTTGTCTCGACGATCCTCAAGCCGGCGGGGCTCGCAAACGCCAAGGGTGCGATTTCGGCTACGCCCACCAAGACGGTGGGCGACCCCGAGTGGATCAATGATCCATCCTATCTGGAATGGCTGGCCTTCATGAAGAAGTATTATCCGGAAGGCGACATTGAGGACCAGCTCAACTTCACCGGATGGAACGTGGCGGTCCTCATGACGCTGGTGATCGAAGCCTGCGACAACGACCTCTCACCGCAGAATCTGATGAAGCAAGCCACGACGCTGAAGAATGTGACGCTTCCGGGCCTGATTCCCGGTATCACCGTCAGCTCAAGCCCTGACGACTATCGGCTGATCAAGGCGCTGCGGCCGCAACGTTTCGACGGGGAGCGCTGGGTTCCGATATCAGGTACGATGGCCGCTCGATAGGGAAGCCGCAATCCGCCTAACGCCCGCGTCTGAGGTCCTCGGCCGCGCGTCGGAGGATCTCATGAAGCCAGTCGTGCGATGGTTCGCCCTCGATACGTTCATGCCATAACAGGCGGACTTCGACGGCCGTAGTGGTGTAGGGCAGCTCGTAGGTCGCAATCGCATGATGTTGCGCGAGCGCCCTCGCCAGCGGACGCGGGACAATGGCCGCCAGTTCGGAATCCTGGAGCAGCGCGGGCAGGGCAAGAAAATGCGGCAAAGAAACCGCGATCCGCGGCGGTCGGTCGCTTTCGGAGAGCGCCCGCTCGAGCGCCGCGCGGTCATACATCTCAGAGCGCCGGGCGAGACCTCTCTCCGAAATGAAGCCGTCGATGGCGCCCTCCTGCTCGCCGCCAAAGGAGACGACGACCAGCGACAGGCGCGCAAGTCTTGGTTTGTCCAGCCGCCCGAGTTTACGATTTCCGCCGACAATCAGCACGTCGTCATATTCGAATAACGGCGACGTGCGGAAGCGGCTCGGCGGGGCCGAGAAGACCCCGATAGCGACGTCGATGCGACCGAGATCGATCTGCTCGGCAAGGTCGATCCGGGTCACGGGCTTGATGGTCAGGTCAATGGAGGGCGCCTCCCGGCCGAGTAGTTTCAGGAGCGGAGATGCCAGGACCATCGTCGTGAAGTCGTTGGCGGCGAGCGTGAACTGCTTGGTGGACGTTGCCGGGACGAAGGTCGGCAGTTCAACCGCGGCCTCCAGGGTTCGCAGAGCCTCACGAACCTGCGGCGCCATCGTCAGCGCGCGCGCCGTGGGTTGCATGCCCGTGGCCGTGCGCACGAACAGTTCGTCCTCCAGCATCTCGCGAAGCCGGGCAAGCGAATGACTCACGGCGGACTGGGTCAGCGCAACCTTCTGGCTGGCGCGCAGCACGCTACGTTCGTCCATAACGGCGTCGAACACCTTGAGCAGATTCAAGTCCAATGTCTTGAAGGAAACGGGCACGACGAGGATCCTGTTGGCAGCCAGCCGCGTGCGCACAAATTGCCGCGATGGAATCCAGTTAAAACCAGGCTCGCGCTGGACGCAACCGCGGGATATGGGGACATGCTGCCGCCGGTGCGCCAATCTGAAGGCGGTTCAGGACAGATCTGCGAAGGTTTCACTTCCGTCGCTCTCCGATCCCGTCATTATTCCCGTCGCCTGTCTAGAGGAGGGTCGCAATGAGATCCAGCGAGATATCGGGTGTCAAACGCAAGATGGTCGTTGCGATGGTGGCGTCGGCGCTACTTGGGACATCGGCAGTTGCGCAGGATGCTCCTGTCAAGCTGGGTGTCCTGACCGACATGTCCTCCCTTTACGCCGACAACGGGGGCCAGGGGTCGGCGGTCGCGGCGCAGATGGCTGTTGACGATTTTGGGGGCAAGGTGCTCGGGCGATCGATCCAGATCGTCGCCAGCGACCACCAGAACAAGGCAGACGTCGGTGCGGCGATCGCACGGCGCTGGCTCGACAACGAGGGCGTCGAGGCGATCCTTGACGTGCCGAATTCCGCTGTTGCGCTCGCGGTCCAGGGCATTGCGCGTGACAAGAAGAAGCTGTTTCTCGCCACAGGCGCGGCAACGTCGCGCCTGACAGGTGACGAGTGCTCGCTGACGGGTATTCACTGGACCTACGATACCTATGCTCTGTCGCAGGGCACAGCCAAGGCGATCTCACGTCTTGGCGCAAAGAGCTGGTTCTTTCTCTCTGCAGACTATTCGCTCGGCGCGCAGCTCGAGGCCGACAGCCGCAAGGTGATCGAGGCGACCGGCGGCAAGGTCGTCGGCGCGGTCAAGCATCCGGTCAACACGCCCGATTTCTCTTCCTTCCTGCTGCAGGCGCAGTCCTCAAAAGCGGACGTGATCGCACTCGCCGATGCTGGGGGTGATTTCATCAACGCAGTCAAGCAGGCCGGAGAGTTCGGAATCACGCGTCAACAAAAGCTTGCCGGCCTCATCGTTTTTATTGCCGATATCCATAGTCTTGGATTGCCGAGTGCCAAGGGCCTGATGCTCAGTTCGGCATTCTATTGGGATCTCAATAATGAAACGCGTGAATGGTCGAAGCGCTTTGTCGACAAGACGCAGAAGGTCCCGACAATGATCCATGCCGGCACCTATGGAGCGGTGGCACACTATCTGCGGGCAGTCGAAGCGGCAGGCACGCTGGATGGACCGACGGTGGCCGCCAGGATGCGCGAAATGCCGGTGAACGATTTCATGACGAAGAACGGCCGCATCCGCCAGGACGGACGGCTGATCCGCGACATGTATCTTTTTCGCGTCAAGTCGCCTGAAGAGTCGAAATACAGGTTCGACTACTACGAGCTACTCGCGAACATTCCCGGGGAAGAAGCGTTCAGGCCGATGGAGGAAGGGGGATGCCCGCTCCTGAGGAAGCCGTGACCGGCGAAAGCTTGGCGCCCCTTGCCCCTGGAGGCATCGACGAGATCATGACCGGCCGAACGGCGTGCCGCGAATTCTGCGACGATCCGGTCCCGCGGCGGACCGTCGAGCAGATTCTCAGCGCAGCGCGGTTCGCACCAAGTGGAGCGAACATTCAGCCCTGGCACGTCTATGTGCTCGCGGGCGCGGTCAAGGACAAGGTGTCGGCGGCGCTGCTGGAGGCGCACCAGACGTCGCGCGACGAGCACGTGTCCGAATACAAATACTACGCCAGCGACTTGCCCGAGCCGTACCTAAGGCGGCGACAGCAGTTCGGTCAACTGTTCTACGGCGCGCTCGGGATCGCGCAGGCCGATTCCGAGGCGCGGGCACGGCAGACCGCGAAAAACTATACGTTCTTTGGCGCCCCGGTCGGACTGATCGTAACCATCGACCGCCGCCTGGAAGTCGGAAGCTGGCTCGACCTCGGAATGTTCGTGCAGAACGTGATGCTGGCAGCGGCAGGGCGCGGACTTCAGTCCTGTCCGCAGGAGACGTTCGCGAAATATCACCGGATCCTCCGTCCGCTGCTGTCGATCCCGACGGAGCAAATGGTGGTGTGCGGCATTTCCATCGGCCGTGCCACGGTTGTGGGAGCGGAAAGATTGATGCCGCGGGCGGACGTCAATGAGTTCGCCACGTTCGCGGGCTTTGAAGCGTGAGATCCAATCGAGAAAGAGGAGAGGGCCATGGGAAGCCGGGAAGAACTAATTCAACGCAGTATTCCGTTCTTGCGGGAGGTCAAGGATATGACGCCCGGCGCCGAGATGGAGCGCTGGCTCAACGAGAAATATGGTGAGCAAAGCTCGCTCTACCAGGATCTGAGCCGCCTCATCAAGATCGGAGTTGAGGAGGGCTGGGCGGCGAACCAGGAGGTCGAGGGCCCGAATTACCGGCGCAGCCGTATTCTGGAGCCAACTCCCGAGACGTTCCAGTTCAGCATCACCGCCGTGTACATGAATAGCGCCGATCCGCGTCGCTTCAAGGACGAGGATGATAGCGACGTGCTACGCGGCCAGTATCACGGCCATCCCTATGGCGAGCTTAACCTCGTGGTGCCCCTGAACAAAGGCGCGGAGTTGAAGGGACTGCAGGGTTGGCAAGGACCCGGCTGGACGGCGCCCGATCCTGGCAGTCGGCACTATCCGGAGGTGAGGGGTGGCGCTGTCATTGCTCTGTTCTATCTGCCGGCCGGGCGCATCTCGTACGAATTCAAGGCTCCGGCCTGACGGACGAGCCATCGTGCGTTGCCAAATGCCCGACAAGGATGGCCGCAGTGCCGACACGCTCGGCTAGATTTGCCGGGCGAATGTCCTTGGACGCTACATTGATGTCTGGCGACCGGCATCCGAAACCGCTAGATCCGAATTGTGCCGCGAGAAGGCGGCCGGGGATTGTCGGGCAGAGCCGAGCCGATCGACCGCCGTTGTCAGGAAACGACGTACGCCTGTCCTGATCCAAAGGATGCTGTTTGTTGTCCAAGCAGGATCGATTGCGACATATGGGGCAGAGCCATCCGCCAATTCGATTGGCGATAGGCTCCGCCCATTGCACCCTTCAGGAGAGCGCGGGCGGTAGTCATGGCGAACGGAAGGGAGCGAGTGAGATGACCCCCGGCAGCGTCAATCCTAAGGCCAGTCACGAGCGAGCTCGTTCAACAATGATGGCTTGGCGTGTCCACGAGTTTGGGCCACCTGAGGTCATGAAACTGGAGCGCGTCCCGCGGCCGGAACCCGGCCCTGGCGAGGTGCTGGTTAAGGTCGAAGCCGCAGGGGTCGGGCCCTGGGATGGATGGATCAGGGCCGGAAAGAGCGCTCTGCCGCAACCGCTGCCTCTGACGTTGGGCTCCGATCTTTCGGGTGAAGTCGTCGGCGTCGGCCCAGGCGTTTCCGATCTGCGCGTGGGAGATCAGGTTTATGGCGTCACGAATTCGAGGTTTGTCGGGGCCTACGCCGAATACGCTTTGGCTTCTGCCGGAATGGTTTCGAACAAGCCCGTTTCGCTGACCCACGTTGAAGCCGCTTCTGTTCCTGTCATTGCGGTCACCGCATGGCAGGCGCTGTTTGATCAGGCCCAGCTCAAGGAGGGCCAAAAGGTGGTCATCCATGGAGCGGCAGGGAACGTCGGGTCCTATGCGGTTCAATTGGCGCGGCGCGCGGGTCTGCAGACCATGGCGACCGCCGCGGCTCATGATATTCCATTGGTGCGCGGGCTCGGCGCGGATGCCGTGATCGACTACCGCGCTCAACGGTTTGAGGAGCAGGTTCGCGAGGCGGACGCCATCATCGATCTGGTCGGCGGTGAAACGCAAAGCCGTTCGTTCGAGGTACTCCGCCGCGGCGGCAAGCTGATCTCTGCGGTTTCCAACCCGGATCAGGATCTGGCAAAGCGCCACGGTGTTCAAGCCGGCTTCTTCCTCGTCAACATTACCAGCCGGTATCTGATGCAGATCGCCCGTCTTGTCGATGATGGAAAGTTGCGAGCAACGGTAGGCGCTGTCCTGCCCCTCGCGGACGCGCGTGAAGCTCATTTGATGCTGGAGCGCTTGCGGCCCCAGCCGAAAGGAAAAATCGTGCTCGCGGTTACTTCGAGTTGATGACACCAGGCGTTTGGCTCGCGAGCCATTGTGTGTCGCCTGCACATCGGCCGCTCTTGAAGGAAACATCAAATGACCACGCGAAATCTCGTCCGTGCTCCCCTCATTCCCGATTCCGTTCTCGCGAAAGAGGCGACAGATATCCTACGTGAGAATTCAACCGATCTGCTGTTTAATCACTCGATCCGCGTCTACCTGTTCGCGGCTGAGCAGGGGCATCAGAGAAAGCTCCGGTTTGACCCTGAGCTCCTTTACATCGCCGCAGCATTTCACGATCTCGGCCTGATCAAGAAGTTCTCGAGCCCGGACGAGCGCTTCGAAGTCGATGGTGCAAATGCCGCCCGTCAGTTCCTCAGCACCCACAACATCCCGGAAGATCAGGTGCAGACGGTCTGGGAGGCAATCGCGCTGCACACCACGCCCGGCATCCCGAAGTATATGCGTCCCGAAGTCGCGCTCCTCAATTCAGGTGTTCTTCTCGACGTCATCGGGGTGGGGTTCGATCAGTTTCCCGCGGATGTCCTACAAGAAATCATCGCCAGGTACCCGCGAACGAACTTTAAAAATGGCTTCATTCAGGAGTATTTCGCGGGCTTTGCGCATAAGCCGGCGACCACGTACGGCACGGTCAACGCCGCCGTCTGCGAGCGTTTCATGCCGGGGTTCAAGAGCCCAAACGCGTGCGATCTGATTGCTGCATCTCCCTTGCCGGATTCTCCATGACGACGCCCAACATCATAAAGAGGAAGTGCCATGCTCCTAGAACTCAAATACGCGTACGGGCGAATTGCCAGCCGCGAGGCACTTGCCATTCTTCGCGGGCTAATTCTGAACGCGCTTTCTATCGACACAAAGGGTCACAAGATCGCCGGGCTACTGGCCAGAAGCGCAGTGCGAGCCGCCGCCGTTCCGTTGCTAGCATCAGCGATCGCTTTGGCAGCCTCTCCCGCGATCGCTCAGGACCGGGAGCAAGTGAAGGTTGTCTTCGAGCACGCACTGCCAAATGTCGAAGGAAAGCGCTTGGTTTCCGTCCTTGTGAGTTATCCTCCCGGAGCTAAATCGCTGCCTCATCACCACGCGGCGTCGGCATTCATCTACGCTTACGTACTGTCGGGGACGATCTGCAGTCAGGTCGATAATGGCCCGCCGAAGGTCTACCATCAAGGCGAAGCGTTTTACGAGATGCCGGGCTCACATCACCGGATGAGTGAGAACGCGAGCGAAACGGAGCCTTCCAGTTTACTCGCGGTCTTTGTCGTCGATGCCAAGGACGATGTCTTGACGACGCCAGACAGCGCGCCAGGATCGCGATAGGGCGCCTCAGGCGGGGCTGTCCCGGATCGCGCCAGACCCTTTGCAGTGTGCGGACGGCATGCATAATGAGGCTCCAGACTGGAGGGGCAGCAAGGAGTGCCGATACAAGCTGTTGCGATCGTCATCTACGAGGGGGTCCAGGCCTTGGATGTGGCCGGCCCTCTTGATGTGTTCAGTGAGGCGAACACGTTTATTGACAATGCCGACCGCTATGAAACAGTGTTGATCGGGGCTCACCGCAAGCCGTTGCGAGCCTCGAACGGTCTGCGCTTAATGGCGGACCTGACCTTTGACGAAGCGACGGGCGGTTTCGACATCATCCTGGTGGCGGGTGCGCCGACGCCACCAGAAGCGCAACCCGACCCCTCCTTGGTCGAATGGGTCAGCCAGTTGCCGTGGCGCTCGAGCGTGTATGGATCGATCTGCACCGGCGCATTCGTGCTTGGCTATGCCGGCCTGCTCGATGATCGGCGTGTCACGACCCACTGGCAGGATGCGCAGGCGCTGGCGGCGAGATTCCCGAAGGCAAAGGTCGAGCCTGACTTGATCTATGTGCGGGACGGACGGTTGATTACCGCGGCCGGTGTGACTGCCGGGATAGATCTGGGCTTGGCGCTCGTGTTGCAGCGGCATGGCGCGGAGACGGCGCTCAAGGTTGCCAAACGGCTGGTTGTGGTGGCCCAGCGCCAGGGTGGACAATCGCAGTTCAGTCCTTACCTGACAGCACCTGCCGATCCGGAATCGCCGATCGCACGCATCCAGGACCACGTCATGGCCCGGTTGAGCGATCGCCACACGCTGGAGTCGCTTGCCGCTGTGGTCGGCATGAGCCCCCGGAACCTAGCCCGGCATTTCGTGCAGGTGACCGGTATCACGCCGCACGAGTTCATCGAGCGCGCCCGCGTCGATGCGGCTCGCATGATGCTGGAAGGAAGCGACCGGCCGCTGAAGGCGGTCGCCTTCGATTGCGGCTTCGGATCGGCGGACCGGATGAGGATCGTCTTCAGCACCCGTCTTGGCGTCACCCCGGTGCAATATCGCGCCAGCTTCCGGCGAACAGATCCGGAATAGGCTGCGACCTCTCCGAGCAAACCGCGACCGCTGCAAATGATCTGCCCACGTTTTGGCAGCAAACGACGTGCGGCTGTCCTGATCCATTGGATCATGTGTGTGGTCGGCTGCGAGAATACTCTGCAAAATACGCACAACCAGATCAGGTCTCGCATTGAGGCCGGCAGCAGTTCGATGCCGTCGTGAGAACAGGAGGCAGATCATGACAGAGTCCCGTCCACCCATGACACACGCAACCGGGGCGCCGGTGGCTGACAATCTCAACATCATGACTGCAGGGCCGCGTGGTCCGGCGCTGCTCCAGGACATCTGGCTCATCGAAAAGATGGCGCATTTCGACCGCGAGGTGATCCCCGAGCGGCGGATGCACGCGAAAGGGTGGGGCGCCTACGGCACCTTCACGGTCACTCACGACATAAGCCATTACACCAAGGCGAAGATATTCGCGCAGGTCGGCAAGACGACACCGATGTTCGCACGCTTCTCCACGGTGGCTGGCGAGCGGGGTGCGGCCGATGCGGAGCGCGACATCCGCGGCTTTGCGCTGAAGTTCTACACGGAGGAAGGCAACTGGGACATCGTCGGCAACAACACGCCCGTCTTCTTCTTCCGCGATCCGCTGCGCTTTCCCGATCTCAATCACGCCATCAAGCGCGATCCGCGTACCGGCCTGCGTTCGGCCGATAACAATTGGGATTTCTGGTCGCTGCTGCCCGAAGCGCTGCACCAGGTGACGATCGTCATGTCCGACCGGGGTATCCCGAAGAGCTTCCGGTACATGCACGGCTTCGGCAGCCACACCTTTTCAATGGTCAACGCTGCCAACGAACGTGTCTGGGTCAAGTTCCACTTTCGCACGCAGCAGGGCATCCAGAACCTCACCGATTACGAGGCGGCCGCACTCGTGGCCAACGATCGCGAGAGTCACGGGCGCGATCTGCTCAATGCGATTGAGCGCGGCGACTTCCCGCGCTGGACGATGTTCATCCAGGTGATGACCGACGAGCAGGCGAGGGCGCACAAGCATAATCCGTTCGACCTCACGAAGGTGTGGCCGAAGTCAGATTATCCGCTGATCGAGGTCGGCGTGATCGAGCTCAATCGCTGGCCGGACAATTATTTTGCCGAGGTCGAGCAGGCCGCCTTTTCGCCGGCCAATGTCGTGCCGGGCATCGGCTTCTCGCCCGATAAGATGCTGCAGGCACGCCTGTTCTCCTATGGAGACACGCAACGTTACCGGCTGGGCGTGAACTTCAATCACATTCCGGTCAACGCGCCGAAGTGCCCATTCCACAGCTATCACCGTGACGGCGCCATGCGCACCGACGGCAACCTGGGTGCGACACCGACCTATTGGCCGAACAGCAAGGGCGCCTGGATCGACCACGATCCGCAGCGCGCGGAGCCCCCGCTCGAATGGTCGGGCGCAGCGGCCCATTGGGATCATCGCGCTGACGACGATCATTACGAGCAGCCGGGTAATCTCTTCCGCAAAATGACACCGGCGCAGCGCCAGGCGCTCTTCGAGAACACGGCGCGGGCAATGGGCGATGCGCGGCTCGAGGTCAAGCAGCGCCACATAGCCAATTGCATGAGGGCCGATCCTGCCTATGGCGCCGGTGTGGCGCAAGCACTCGGGCTTGCATCGACCGAGATCGCCGCCGAATAGCGGCGGCGTCCGTCCACGATCCCTAATGATCGTGTGGCGATTTGTGCCACCCCATTCCGACCCAACGAAGGAGACGATCAATGTCCGAGATGATTGCCGGCATCCGCGTACCCGACAGCGCCATCGCACGCGCCGCGACCCAGCTCGTGCGCGATACCGAAGACGATCTGCTCTACAATCACAGCCGCCGCGTCTTCTTTTGGGGGGCGCTCACCGGCGAGCGCCGCAGCCTGAAATACGATCCGGAGCTGCTCTACCTGGGCGCCATGTTCCACGACATGGGACTGACCGAGAAGTATTCGAGCGCCGACCTGCGCTTCGAAGTGGACGGCGCCAACGCCGCACGCGACTTCATGAAGAGTTACGGCGTGCCCGAACGCGACGTCGAGGATGTCTGGACCGCGATCGCGCTGCATACGACCCCCGGCATCCCCGAGCACATGCGTCCCACCATTGCGCTGGTGACCGCCGGCGTGGAAATGGACGTGCTCGGTATCGCCTACCACGACTTCACGCACGAGCAGCGGGACCATGTTTGTGCCCATCATCCGCGGGAGGCCAACTTCAAGGAGAACATCATCGATCACTTCGCCAACGGCATTATGAGGAAGCCTCTGACGACGTTCGGAAACGTCAAGGCCGACGTACTGGCGCTGAAGGACATGAACTATGTGCGCGGAAACTTCTGCTCGATCATCCTCGGCTCAGCCTGGCCGAATTGAAGGTCGTTGCTGGAGCGCAGCGAGGTTGCAGATCGCAACTCTCGGCTCCGGCGCCGACAGAATCGACGGCAACCGCCGCCCGAGCCAGCTTCGCGCGCGGCAGAATCCGAGGCGCGGGTCTCGATTCAAAGACGGCGGCCTCTGCCGCAGCCGGGTATTCGGGTTGAGTGTCATTTCCAACGTGCCGGGCGCAGGAGTCGAGGCAGCTCTGGGTGCAAAACGGGACTATCGATACTCAGGTCGACTGGCTACTGACGGTGTCTGGCAAGTAGCGACGGGCCCGGGAGAGGGCGTGCCGACTTACCATACGTCAATCGCGCCGAACGATCTCGAGGGCGTTCAAGCAGCTTGAACATCGGCAGGGGAAGTTGCTGCCGGTGGGAAGGAACCCGGTCGTCATGCAGCGCGCCACCGGACCTCCTGCACGTGTCCTGAGCCCCCATCTCCAAAGTGGGTATTGATGATGACTGAACTCACGGCGATATGGAGACAATCAGCAAGTGAGCGTCCCGGCCTTCATCGCCGCGATCAATGAGGACGGAAAGCCAAGCCTTTCGCCGAATTCGTCGCTAAATTGATAATCCTGCGCTGACGATTCACGTTCTCGAGGTCCCATGTCTCAGGCCGACTGGTTGAGTCATCTCCTGCAAATCATTACCGTTACCGGCCAACTCGAGGTCCGCTGCGCTTACGGCCGATTCGAAACCGACCCTCGATACGTTCACTAGGAACATCGGGTTCACGCCAAACATGATGGCTACCTTCGCGCAAAGCCCGATCGCGTTCAACGCATGGGCCGCTCTGCTCGGGTCCTTGAGCAAGGCGCTCGACGTGAAGACCCGCGATGGAGATCGTCGCGCTTGTGGCCGTGTACTCGCTGATGAACTTCTTCAATAACGTCTTCCATCCCGATCAGGACTTTCCCGCGGTGGCACCCGCCGGCTCGATCTGAGCAAATGGGCCTAGTGATTCAGAAAGACTAAGCACATGAAGGAGAATTCAAGATGAAAGCGATCATCGTGACGGACCAGGCTGCCGGACTTGCCGGCATGAAGTTGGCGGAACGGCCCGAACCTCGCGCGGCCATAAACGACGTCGTCGTGGAGGTTCACGCATCGGGCTTCGTTCCGACGGAATTGGAGTGGCCCTCGACGTAGACCGATCGTCGCGAACAGGACAGAACTCCGGCGGTCCTCGGGCACGAATTTGCCGGCATCGTCGCGGCTGTTGGCTACGGCACGACGGGACTGTCGGTGGGACAGCGCGTGTTCGGCCTTGCCGACTGGTATCGGGACGGCACGCTCGCGGAGTACATTGCCATCGAGGCCCGCAATCTCGCGGCGTTGCCGGGTGACGTCGATTTCACGGTTGGCGCGAGCCTGCCGATCTCCGGCTTGACGGCATGGCAGGGGCTTTTCCAGCACGGCCGTCTTCAGGCAGGCCAGAGCGTGCTTGCGCATGGTGCGGCGGGCGCGGTCGGCTCCATTGTGGTTCAACTCGCACGCGCGACCGGCGCCTATGTCATCGGAATAGGACGCGCGGCCGACCGGCAGAAAGCCCTCGACTTCGGCGCGAATGAATTCGTCGACCTGGAGAACGATTCGCTCAAGGACGTCCGTGGCGTCGATCTCGCCTTCGACGTCATCGGCGGCGACATCCAGAAGCAGTCTGCAGCCCTCGTCAGGGCCGGAGGGACGCTGGTGACTGTCGTCGGCCCGGCGGAGGCCGAGCCGCTGGAGGGTTTGGCACCATCGACTTCGTCGTGGAGGTCGATCGTGGTCAATTGAACGAGATCGTCCAGAGGGTGCGGGACGGCAGGCTGCGGACGAACATCGGAAAGGTATCGTCCCTCGACGATGCTGTCGGCACCTTCAACTCGACCGAGCGACGCCAAGGCAAGACGATCATTCAGGTCCGGTCGTAAGAGCTTGGGTAGGAGGAGGGTTCAGCTCTCTCCAACGACTATCGTTCCGCTTCCGGATCGTGCCGAGTGTCTTGGCACGATCCGCGCGAAGTATGCGATGCGGTAGTCAGTCCGCTCCGGGTCAAACTGCGACGTAGCGTAGAGGCAGACCATTCTGAGTCGCGCACAGGCGAGCGAAGAGGAAGTACCAGCGTGTTGCTGATCTACGACCGTTTTGAAGGGACATCGCATCGGAGCGGCTTTAGCAGTCTTGTCTACGCAGGCAACGGTAATCAGTCGATTGATTTCGATTGTTGGCGGAGCCGCCAACACTGCCGGCGGCTGAAATTTTCCTGTAGATTCCTGACCGACAAAATGGGGCGGGCATGCCGGCGGGATTTGTCCGTCAGACAGGGAGATTTGTTTTTTAAAATCAAGGAGGAAACAGCGTTCGAAATGATCTCCGAAGGTTATCGGCTAGATTCGCGCAGGGTCGATACGTGCTCCCCGACGGATCTGATCTGTTGCCCATTCGATTAAACTGGGTGGAGCGGATATCCGACAGATGTTAAACCGATAGAGCAGGGCGGCGTACCAAAGCGCGCGAAAAGGCGGAAGCCGGATTTGGGCTAAGCCGGCGGCTGCTTTAGCCACTGAAGATCACAAACCCCGGGGTCAGGGGAGCGCTCCCGCGCTACGCCGCGCCACGACCTCGTGCGCCAAACTAAATTTGGTGGTGTTCAGTGCCTTAACGAAAGGCGAGACCTGGTGTAAATCGGTGGTTATTGCGTGATCAAATTTCGCTCTGGCGCCTATATTCCGTCGGGGTCGTTCCGACCATGCGGCGGAACGCGGTAGCTAGGTGCTGCGACGACGCAAAGCCACAAGCGTGCGCGACCTGTGTAACGCTAAGGCGGCCTGCTACCAGAAATTCCTTTGCGAGTTCTATTCGAAGCATCATTACATACCGATGGGGCGGAACTCCCGTGCTGGTCTTGAAGGCACGAGCGAAATGATATGGAGAGCGAGAAACAAGTGCAGCAAGCTCGGCGAGCGACAAGTCACTCGCGAGTTGACCCTTCATGTACTCAATGAGGAGCGTCAATTCTTTCGGTGCTAGTCCGCCTTTCGCCGGTTTCACCCCAAGCGCGGGTTGCGAGGCTCGCGCGAGCAAAGTTGCTAGCGCCATGCCAAAGCTGTCCGCCTCCAATTGCGTCAATCCATGCGCGCTTAGTTCCCAAAGTTGCTCGGCGAGTTGCAGCGGCAACGTGTCATAGCGTGCTCCATGATGCAGGGGGCCGCAGTCTTGGAGGCGCCAGGGATCGTCCCAAAACACCTTGGACGAAAATTCAATGACGAGAAGATCGATGTTGGAGTTAAGGTCGTACGTGCAAGGATGATCGGGAGGCGCGACGAAATAGTTTGGTGCGGACAGATCCGCTTTGAAACGGCCCGCGCCGAGATCGACGACAGACCGACCCGCGCGAGGCGTGCGGCTAATCTGAAGAGATACTCCGTGGGCGGACTCGACGTACTCACCGGCTTGGTGCCGCGGTGAACGAAACAAGTTAAGTCCGCCAACAGATCGGTGCTGTTGTTCGAACGGATATATTGAGCGGTAGTAGTCGGCGTAGCTCAGGGGGTGACTCACGGGGCGGGCATCCACGATGCCGCCTTCTACTAGGACAGTGGGAGAGGTGTCGATTACTTTATGGGTGTTTGTTGCGATCGCGGCAAAGCCGTTGGCGTACTCGTCTTCGATGCAGATCAGGTCGTTCTTTGCAAGTGGCTCCTTCGTAAGCCCGATGCTGAGTCTGGGTTGGTATTGTTACGTCAGCTGTTCAGCATTGTGGCGGATCAGCCATACTCACGGCCTGCGGCCTCGTCTCAGGATGCCGCGGATCTCGTCCGGCGTAGCGCAGAAGGTTTCATGGAAGGCCAATCTGGCTTCCGTCCAACTCCTGTCCAGCTCGCGGGCGAGTTGGTCGAGGCCGGGGTCATGAGCGTCGCCAAGAAGCGACAACAGGCGCTGGCCCTCTTGTCTGGAAAGCGATCGGGGCCGCGGGCGGCGAGGGGGCTTTGTCGTTGCGTAGGTGCGAATGAGATGGCATCCGACGTTCAAAGAAATATCGTCTAGCTCAAGGCGGCTAGGCACATCGCCGCGCCGCAGTCGCTGCTCGAGCCTGCGTCCGATCCGACCAAGCACGGGCTCTCGGGCAAAATCGGGTAGGGTGAAGGTTAGCCCCAGCGCGTCTATCGCCGAGAGTCCAAGGTCCTCGCCGAGTTGCCAGAGGTCGCTGGATGGAAAGTAAATGTGGATGACGCGCCAGTCGCCCGTCAGCATGGCCGCAGGTGCTTGACCTGCCTGAACCAATTGAACCGCGCCAGCCTCAAACATTCCCTCATGTACTTCGCGGCCATCCACGGCATAGGTGGCATGGTGGCCGCAAGTCGATACCGCGAGAATGTGTGTTGTCGGATCTGAAGGCGATGCAACTTCGAGTCTCTGAGCGTTCTGGCCCGCGAACACACCGGCCGATAGGCCAGCTGTCCGCCCCGGCCATGCAATTGCAATTAGATCGATGCCCCAATCAGCCGATACACTCTCAGGGGTTGTCGATCCTCGTTCGCCCACAGCGGTACCCACCGGTCAATTATCGCTTCGCATCGTGGCGTACGCGTGCCCGGGATAGATCTTCTTTTTCGCCAACGAAGCACCGGGTTACATTTCTACCATAGGCGTTGATCAAGTGCTGCCAGTTTCAACCTGTGTTCGACACCAAAGACGGTGGTTTTGCGCAAGAACGTGAACATTCACCAATTCCGTGAACGACGACTGTCGCTTTGTGCTCCACATCCATCCTCGAGATCGCTGGCGAGATCTGCACAGCGTTCTTTTTGCATGAAGGGCTAAAGGCGTGCGCCATCTCGGGTTGCACTGGCATTCCGCGAGACGGCCCTCAATCGAACCTATGAGTAGACCCCGGCGAGCCAGGATGCTTGTCCGGTGGGACACCATTGCCGCAGCTAAGGAGAAGTTATGGCGAATACATCGAAGAGCAAGTCAAGCGTTCTGCCGACTGGTGGCGGGCAAGCCTTGATCGACCCGGCCGACACAGTGATCCTATTGTTGGATCACCAGTCCGGTCTGTTCCAAACAGTAAAGGATATCGCCGTCGCCGACCTCCGGCGGAACGTCGAAATGATTGCGAAATTGGCGTCGTTGCTAAAGATCCCGGTCATTACGACGGCATCTGAGCCGAAGGGACCGAACGGCCCGCTTATGCCGGAAATCCATAAGCACGCGCCGCATGCCGTGTTTGTGCCTCGTAAGGGTGAAGTGAATGCCTGGGATAACGCGGACTTCGTCGAAGAGGTGCGCTCGACCGGCCGAAAGACGTTGGTGATGGCGGGTGTCTGGACGAACGTTTGCGTGATGTTCCCGGCGCTGGACGCCCGGGCAGCTGGGTTCGACGTGTATGTGGTTATTGACGCCTCCGGCGACCCGAGCGAACTGGCGTCACGCACGACCCTTGCCCGCTTCGTGCAAGGCCATGTTATCCCGACGTCGACGAATGCACTTTTGTCCGAGCTTCACCGCACGTGGGCCCGCCCTGAAGCGGCAGAGCTCGCGAAGTTGTACGGCCTGGTGGCGCCCAACTACGCCGCGGTAGCGGAGAGCTACGAGAAGGCTCAGGAGGTCGCGAAGCAGGCGAGGTGACGTCGAGCTTTGTTCGGGACGCCGCACACGCGGCATGAAGGCGTCAGCGCACGCGGCGGGCCGGACTGCGGTAACGGACGCCCGATCGCTCAACGAGCATTTCTGCGACCTAGCTCCTTCCGGAGCGCGGTACCACAAGACGGTACTAGGAGACATGTGAGCTCATGCTGGCGCAGGTCGCAGCCGACCGCACCGGGAGCTGCGCGACGATTCATCTGAAGGGATTCAGTTCTGCCAGCGTGCACAAGGATTGTTCACACGAAGGTGCAATTGAGCCGACCTAAGTTTCGCAACGAGTAATGATCTCTCGCAGTTTGGCCATGACCATGTCCCTCAATAGATTTGATCTGAATCTTCTGCGCGTGTTCGACGCAGTCATGGAGGAACGAAGTGTGCTGCGCGCCAGCAAGAGAATATGTGTCAGCCCTACAGCCGTTAGTCACGCTCTTGCCCGGTTGAGGGAATTGCTCGACGACGAATTGTTCGTTCGCACCTCCGCGGGGATGCTACCGACCGCGCGCTCAGTTGCGATGGCCCCTTTGATACAACAAGCGTGGAAATCACTGACGAGGGCGATCGATCCACCCAAATTCGAGCCAAGTAGTTCGACAAGGCGGTTCACTATTGCCATGAGCGATTTTGCCACCATGGTGATGCTGCCATATCTCCTCACCGTCTTAAGGCGGGAGGCGCCGCTGATTAATCTCGCAATTCGGCCGGATAGTTGGATCGATCTGGCGGAGGAGATGGATCTCGGACAGATTGATGCAGCAATCGGTACTTTCTCAGATGTGCCTGCGCGTTTCGAGTCAAGCCCGCTCTTTGCATACGATGATGTCCTCATCACGAGGCCTTCAAGGGAACTAGGCAAGCCGTCGCTCGAGGCGTTCTCTACCCTTGCCATAGCCGTGGTCTCGTTGAATGGAGAGCTTGAGGGAGCTGTCGATGGCTATGTATCTGAACGTGGGCTGGCCCGGCGATCGGAAATGTTCGATAGGGCAGCCTTCGAACGGGCCTTTTCTGGGGCAAAGCGGAGCCCGCGTATAGCTGTCTCATTGCCTCACTTCCTTGCGCTTCCCTCATTACTGGAGGAGGCGGACTTGTCGGCTATCGTGCCACGGCCGCTCGCCAAGTTGTTAGTCGGCAGGCACCCACTGTCGATGCACGAGTTGCCATACAAAACGACTTTGCAGGACGTTAGCGTTCTCTGGCATGAGCGTAACGAGAGTGATGCACCGCAAGAGTGGCTACGCGCCACATTGAGCCGAGCTACCGAGCCGCTACGGGCTCGCTTGTTTGAGTTTGCGTACCCCGCGCTACCCGTACTAAGCTCATCGGTGCAGCGGCTCGCCGCGGAAGCGTGAGGGAGCCGAAGACACCTGTGCTCCGGAAGCCAACACTAAGGTACGATTGACCTTCGCCGGAGAGGCGCTCTATTCTAGCGGGCGATCTGCTCCCGTGAAACGCCCGTTCGGCGAGCGCACATGCTTGACGAATTCCACGTGTTTGGACAAGTATCGTTCTACGATACGATGAAATAAGTCCTCTTTACTGCCGAACGTCGCGTACCGGCTTGATTTCGTAAGCCGCGTCGCGTCAAGAAGATCATTCAACGAAGGCTGTCGCGATCGAGACCTTTTTTCGATCCTGAACCAAAAATGCATTATTTTGGATCAATCGATCCATTATCCAAATCGATGTTATCGATTCGATAGCTCGATGTGGCGCCGGCCGGGAGCTCTACCAGTTCAAGAGGCCGGCGAAATCAAATGATTTCACCGGGAAGATGAATCCGGTGCAGTTTGGCGTCCGCCATTCGATCTCGGCTTTGTCCAGAGTCTAAACATTGTCCGGCGTGGAAGCTAGAGCGTTCGGTGAGGCACGCGAAGTGCCGCGCTTGCGAACTAATGGACTATTGGGGGTCCAGATTTCGGGGGCAGCAAGCACATTGGACGCACTTACGAGTGCATCTGGCTTCGCACCGCGGTTGCGTTCCGCGCAAGCGACGATTTCGTTATTTGCGGGCGTTTCCCCGTTGCGTGTCGAATTGCTGTCGGGCCCCCTCGACCTGGTCTTGGTATGCGACGGCCCACCGGTATAGAGCGGAAAACGGCCCCGCAAGAGTGCGACCGAGCGGGGTGATGGCGTATTCGACCGCCACAGGAGAGGTATCAACCACCGTTCGAGAAACCATCCCACTTCGCTCAAGGCGACGGAGCGTCTGAGTCAATGACTTCTGAGTAATGGGCTCCAGTGCGCGCTTGAGCTGATTGAAACGCGTCGGACCTCGCGAGAGCGCCGCAATCACCAAGATCGTCCATTTGTCGGCGATCTCTTCGATCAGCACCCGATTTGGGCAATCCGCCGGGAACGGCCAAATTTCCAGCTCTGGCGGATAGATGAGTTCAGGACGATGAGCTTCATTTTGCACGGTGCGGTATCCGATCCGAGACCTAGTAGCGGGTTAGTGCCTAATTTACATGAGCGCCGTGCCGATACTATACCCCTTCCCATGAAGTGACGGGATGTAGGTTGGGATGAACATGCAAAACCACCAACCGTGCACACTTCAGCCGGTGACGGTCCTGTTCGAAGATTCGAAGCCGTTGGCCATTACCGATACAACTATCGTCGCGGCGCACAATAACGGGTCCGGAATACTGGAAGGCGCTCGGCGCCTAAAGCTCGGGGTATCGTCAGCCGTTTTGGAGGTTGCAGCCGCAGGCGGCAGGCCAGTCTCGGCTCTGTCGACACAACGCTTGGAGTAAATGCAGCGGGTTCATCGACTAGATGAAATCCTTTCACTTCCAGCTACGGCACGAAGAGCATCGATTACATGCCGCCTCGAACTGATGCATCTGCCAAACTCAGGAGACCTCAAATGCCCAAGCGTGATATGACCGCAAGACAGCGCCATCGCCCTGATCGACTATCAGCCGGCAATGTACCAGGGCGTGCAGTCTCATGACCGCCTGGTGGTGTTCGCATCGATCAAGCGTGACGAGCAAACGGCTGGACGCGATCCCTGGTGTCGGGCCGGCGCTGGCAATCGCTTTGGTCACCAGCATCGCGGATCCCAAGACCTTCCGATCGGGACGACTTCTCGGCCTGGGTTGGGCTGTTGCCAAAGCAGAACGCAAGCGGAGGCAAGGACAAGCTTGGCAGTATCAGCAAACAAGGTGATCGCTATTTGCGCACTGTTTACGGCTGGTCCGCTCGCCGTGATCCGCTACGCCAAAATCCATGGTACCGGCCATCGGCCCTGGCTTACGGGACTGCTGGTGCGACGACCGACCAAGGTCGCCGCAATCGCGCTTGCCAACAAGCTCGCCAGGATGACGTGGGCGATGATGGCCAGGAGCGAACGCTACAAGGAACCGGTCGCGCGCACGGCGTAAACGAGATCGCGCCGGACACCGCCGGCGTGACGTAACGGTTGGGAGGACGAACAGCACGTAATGCAGTGCCGGTTGATCCGGCGATCAGGACAACCCACCTGGGCCATAGCATCTTTAAATGCGTGCTTTTGATCGGGACCTGATCCGCGGAAGGCATTATGGCCAGCGGTCATGGGTACCGCACTCAGAGGCCGAACACATGGCTGCTCCGACCAATGCTGCAAAATGAAGATTCTTCTTGCCAACCCGGAGCCGTCCACACATGGCCCAACGCGGATGTGCTGCGAGATCCGCTTCGCGCCACTCTTCGGGGCAGCCGCGCAGCAGCGATCTCCTGCTGTTAGCCGGCTGTTCTAGGTGGTCATGCTCGCGTTGATCGGTCCTCGTTATCGCGGCGCCTATACCCAAGCCTTCGGCCTTGGTACGGCATGAAAGCTCAAGGTCTTCATGGCATCTTTTCGTTTGACGCTAGGTGCCGATTTAAAGCCCATCGCCACCGCTACTCGGTTTCTGGTGACGCATGCGCGATGGTTGTGGTATTCGTTCAAAAAAGAAAATGGTAAGTTGAGCCAGCCGAATGATCGAGCGACCTGAACTAAGCCGTCCATCGCAGTTGCCAATGCCGCGGCGCTCCATGTCGAGAGTGGCGGTCGACGAAGGGGCGCATGAACCAGAGCACTCAGCACTGGACAATGAAATGAGCGGTCTAGTCGACGCCGTCCCAATGCTGATCTGGCGGACCTCGGTGGCTGGGTCCGCTGAATTCTTAAATCGACGCTGGTTTGAGTATACCGGCTTGTCAGCGGATCAAGCTCGTGGGCCGATATGGGAGTTGGCGGTCCACCCAGACGATCAGGAACGCCTAAGGGACGTTTGGCGAGGTAGTTGCCAAGCTGGTGAAGTCGACGTTCGACTGAAGGGAGCAGACGGTGCACATCGCTGGTTTCTCGTCCGCTACACGCCCTTGCGGGGCGAAGCCGGACAGATCGTCGGATGGTGCGGAGCTAGTACTGACATCGAAGATCGTAAGCGAATCGAACACGATCTAGTCCGGAGCAAGGCAATTCTGGACGAAACACAGCGGGTAACCCACTGTGGAAGTATGGGCTTGGACTTCTCGACGGGCGAGGTCTTCTGGTCCGAAGAGGGAGCACGAATTTTCGGTTTTGATCCAAAAGACAAGCCGGCGGTCGAACTCATTGGACAACGGATCCACCCGGACGATCGATGGCTAATGCATCGTTCGATTGAGCGGGCGATGGCTGGCGAGCCAGAAGAGGAATTTGACGTCCGTTTAGTCATGGCGGATGGCTCGATCCGATATGTGCGCAGAATTCACCCTCCCGGTGGAACCACAACATCGCCACTCGGTAGCATTTGCGCGGTCATGGATGTGACGCTCGCGAGGGAGGCCGACGCTGCTTTGCAAGAGGCTCAGCGCGAACTTGCGCGCGTCACACGGATGGCGTCCCTGGGAGAATTGGCATCGATCACGCACGAGATCATCCAGCCACTATCTGCGATAAAGACCACTGGTGAGGCTTCTGTTCGCTGGCTCGATCACCGCACACCTAACTTGGAGGAGGCGCGCCAGGGCCTTCGTAGGATGATCAGGTGTGCGGACTCCGCAGCCGAGATCGTGCATCATGTCCGCTCAATGTCAAAGAAAGCGAAGCCGGAACATACGACCTTCGACCTCTTTGAAATGATCCAAGAAGTTCTACTTCTTATTCGAGGCGAACTCGTGGAGCATCATGTACTGCTTCAACTTCAAATGGGGGACGGATTACCCCCCATTCGGGCCGATAGAGTTCAGTTAAAGCAGGTCGTTATCAACCTGCTCACGAACGGCATCCAAGCCATGGCAGCCATTGAATCGACCCGCGTGCTATCTCTCCGGACCAAATGGCGCGTTGAGGACCGACATGTTCTTATTGAGGTCGAAGACCGCGGCAGCGGCATCGATTCCGCAGACGGCGATCGGCTGTTCGAGCCATTTTTCACCACCAAGCCCGAGGGAATGGGGATGGGGCTTGCGATTTGCCGATCCATTATTGCTGCTCATCGGGGAAGACTCTGGTTTTCCCGCGGGGAGGGCACCACCATTTTCCACGTCGAGCTTCCCGTCGAATGAGCAGAAAACGCGCGTCAGTGCTCCAACGCAACGTGGCTGAACAAGCGATCCTGAGATGACTGCCGAGAACTGCACCCCGAAGCTTGGGGGGCTGATTTTATTGAACTCGCCGGAGGCGCACAGGGATTGGTTGGGTTAGTTGTAGCCTGTCCGACATGCGAGCAAGCTCCGGCAGTGACGCAGCACGCATCTTCCGCATCACCTGACCCCGGTGGACCTTCACAGTAATCTCGCTTATGCTGAGATCTGCGGCGATCTGCTTGTTGAGCCGCCCGCTCACCACAAATCCCATCACCTCTTGTTCGCGAGGTGTGAGACTTTCGTAGCGAATTCGGAGTTCTGAAAGCTCCCGTTCACGGTCAAGCCAAATCCGGTCACTCGCGTGACCAACGGCGATGGCATCAAGCAAATCCTGATCCCGAAACGGCTTTGTAAGGAACTCGATAGCACCCGCCTTCATAGCGCGGACAGACATCGGGATATCGCCGTGCGCCGTGATGAAGATAATGGGCAATTGCCTATTTGGGCCGGCGCAAAGCTCCCGTTGCAAGTCCAACCCGCTTTGCCCGGGCATTCGGACATCGAGAACCAGGCAAGTAGGCCCACCCGGCAAAGCGGCGCTGAAGAAATCCGCTGCCGAACAAAATGATACAAAACGAAAACCGACCGACCGAAGGAGCGTACCCAGACTACTTCGCACTTCTGGATTGTCGTCGACCACGATTACAGTCAGCTCGTCTGATCCTTCTTTCATCGCCTCTTGTCCGTAAAATTGGCCAACGGAGAAGCTTAGCGCACTTTGCACGGAGGGAAAACTGGCCTGCGTGCAGCCGGTTTAGGTCGTCCGTCTTGACCTACCCGATACGACCCCAACGAGGGGACCAGGATGAGAAGGCGCTTTTTGTGCGACTTGCAACGCATCTGAAACGGGCGACTTAAGCTGTCCCGTCCAAAGCCATGCGGATCCCGTCAAGCAGATCCTCCTGCGAAAAGGGCTTCACAAGATATGCAATAATACCAGTTGCTTCGGCAAACGAACGAACGTCGTCGTCCGGATAGGCGGTTATCAAAATGGTTGGAATGGCGGCGCCGGCTCCGGAAAGGTGGCGGCAGAGATCGATGCCACTCATCGCCGGCATGTTGACATCCGTGATCAAGCAGGCCGTCTTTGAGAATTGCTTTGAACGCAAGAACTCTTGCGCCGAAGAGAATGCTTCAGCCGCGAACCCCA
This sequence comes from Bradyrhizobium sp. 154, assembly GCF_023073875.1. Classification (NCBI taxonomy): domain Bacteria; kingdom Pseudomonadati; phylum Pseudomonadota; class Alphaproteobacteria; order Hyphomicrobiales; family Nitrobacteraceae; genus Bradyrhizobium; species Bradyrhizobium sp. 154. The sequence goes on along the minus strand of NZ_JADPKG010000067.1, from coordinate 17,275 downwards.
CCGACCGCATCAATCCTCGAATGGCGTCGCGAACGTCCTCATCGTCGTCTATGACCGCAATCAGATGTCGCTTCATTCGCACCTGCAGCCTCTCGCTGTGAGCAAGTGTGGCGGAATAGCAGAGTTGCCCCTCTACGCGTGCTTGAGCAGCTTCACAACTATAGGGGCAGGCTGAAACGTTTTCGACTATACAATGGTGTATCGCTCTGGGCGCAAGTTTCAACTCCTCACGGTCCACTCGAACATATAACGGTGCCCTTTGCTTATGGGCCAGTCAACCGAGCGAATGATCTGCGACTGCTGGTGGAGCATGCGATTTAGTCGACTACCGCAACTCAAGTTGGGCGCACTTGTTATGGAAACACGGAACACCGTGTGCCTAGCACCATCGTATAGTATGGCCGCTCCTATAGTGTAGGAAGTCAAACCGATCGTGCGATAGAGCACTTTAGTGAAGAATCGTACCTTCCCCTTCGTTCGATGATTCGCCGCAAGGCACTTTGACTGGACCTTCGATTTTAGCGCGAGTCGGTGATGCGACCCGTGCTCAGCGCAGGTCAGCGCTCCGCACGCGTTCGTTTGGCCCCGCGCAAAGCGAAATATGCATCCTTCAACCTAGGAGAACCGGAATGCCGAAGCTCGATATGCTCACACCGCAAAGCAGCGCCATCGCCCTGATCGACTATCAGCCAGCAATGTACCAAGGGGTCCAGTCGCACGACCGTTTGGTGCCCTTCAATAATGTGCAGGTGGTAGCAAAGGCCGCCAAGCTGTTCGGCATTCCCACAATCATTTCAACCGTAGCGGAAAAAACGTTCTCCGGTCCGTTCATGCCGGAGATCACGGAGCTCTTCCCGAAGCAACCGGTGATCGACCGTACTTCAATGAACGCGTGGCTTGACGAACCCTTCCGGAAAGCCGTGCGAGAGACCGGACGAAAGAGGTTCGTTGTTGCGGGGCTTTGGACGGAAGCCTGCGTAATGTTCGCGGCTCTAGACATGCTGAAGGAAGGTTTTGAGATATTCGTTCCTGCAGACGCATGCGGGGATCTATCGGCAGAAGCGCATAACCGCGCCATGGATCGGCTAGTGCAGGCAGGAGCCATTCCCATCACGTCGCTGCAGCTTGTTTTCGAGCTCCAACAAGATTGGGCTCGGCAAGAGACATACGAGGGCGTGATGGACATCCTGCGAGCTCACTCGCCTTATGGCATCCAGGTTCGCTTCTCCAAATGGGCGCTTGGTGAGCATGCATCTGAGGCCGGCTCGCGGTAGCCGCGATACACCGAAATGAGGAGGTCTTCATGAAGGTTTACGTACTCTCTTTGGCGGCGGGCCTGCTGGTGGGCGTGATCTATTACCTCCTCAACGTACGCTCACCGGCGCCGCCTTTGGTGGCGCTGGTCGGACTTTTGGGAATTCTGGTTGGCGAGCAGGTCGTCCCCGTCGCCAAGCTCCTCATAGGGGGCGCCAGCTTTTCCCAGGCATTCCATCTTTCGAGCTGCGATTCCCACATTTTCGGCATGCTGCCCGGCCGACGCACGGTCGGTCCGATCGATGGGCTTAAGAATCGCGAGAAGCAAGCATGAGCAACCAGGGACCCGATCTAATCCTGCATCACGGTCTGTTCGCGACGCTTGATCGCTCGAACCCGGCGGCGAGTGCCGTGGCGATAAAAGGCGGGCTGTTTACAGCGGTGGGGCACGTCGGCGATGTGATGAAGCTCGCTGGTTCCTCGACAAAGATCGTCGACCTGAAAGGGCGGCGCGTGCTGCCGGGCCTGATCGACAATCATCTCCACATCATCCGCGGCGGTCTCAACTTCAACATGGAACTGCGCTGGGACGGCGTGTGGTCGCTCGCCGATGCAATGGCGATGCTGAAGAAGCAGGTCGCAATCACGCCGCCGCCACAATGGGTAAGGGTGGTGGGCGGTTTCACGGAGCACCAGTTCGCTGAGAAGCGATTGCCAACCATCGACGAGCTCAACGCAGTCGCACCTGACACACCTGTCTTCATCCTGCACCTTTATGATCGCGCCATGCTGAACGCTGCAGCGCTACGCGCCGTCGGCTACACCAAGCACACGCCAGAGCCGCCGGGTGGCGAAATCGCGCGCGATGCGATGGGCAATCCGACCGGTCTGCTGCTCGCCAAGCCCAACGCCAACATCCTCTACGCCACGCTGGCGAAAGGCCCGAAGCTGCCGTTCGAATATCAGGTCAATTCGACCCGTCACTTCATGCGCGAACTCAATCGCCTGGGCGTGACAGGTGCGATCGACGCTGGAGGCGGCTTCCAGAATTATCCGGAAGACTATGCGGTCATCCAAAAGCTCTCTGACGAAGGGCTGCTCACGATCCGGCTCGCCTACAACCTGTTCACACAAAAGCCGAAGGGGGAGAAGCAGGACTTCCTGAACTGGACCCAGACCTCGAATTATAAGCAGGGCACGGACTACTTCCGCCATAACGGGGCAGGCGAAATGCTGGTGTTCTCGGCGGCCGACTTCGAGGACTTCCGCGTGCCACGTCCTGACATGCCGCCGGAGATGGAGGGCGAGCTCGAGGAGGTCGTTCGTATCCTGGCTCAGAACAACTGGCCCTGGCGGCTTCATGCGACCTATGATGAGACCATCTCGCGTGCGCTCGACGTATTCGAAAAGGTCAACCGGGAGATCCCGCTGGATCGCCTGCATTGGTTCTTCGACCACGCCGAGACAATTTCCGAGGCATCGATCGACCGCATCGCCGCGCTCGGCGGCGGTATCGCCGTGCAGCACCGGATGGCCTACCAGGGCGAATATTTCGTGGAGCGCTACGGCTACGGCGCCGCCGAGGCGACACCGCCGGTCAAGAAGATCATCGACAAGGGAGTGAAGATCTCCGCAGGTACCGACGCGACGAGGGTAGCCTCCTACAATCCCTGGGTCTCGCTGGCCTGGTTGGTGACCGGTATGACGGTCGGTGGGCTCCGGCTATATCCGCAGCGAAACTGCCTCGACCGCGAGACGGCACTCAGGATGTGGACGGAGAACGTCACCTGGTTCTCGAACGAGGAGGGCAAGAAGGGCCGGATTGCAGTCGGACAGCTCGCCGATCTGACCGTCCCCGACCGGGACTTTTTCTCTTGCGCCGAAAGCGAGATCGCCGACACGACGAGCGACCTCACGATAGTGGGCGGACGCATCGTCTACGGTGCCGGAGATTTCAAGTCGCTCGATGACACGCTGCCTCCGCCGGCGATGCCGGACTGGTCGCCCGTACGCAGCTTCGGCGGGTACGGCAATTGGGTCGGTTCGGACGGCAAGGCCACCGCCATCAGAGCTAACGCGATGCAGTCGTGCGGCTGTGCCAATCTGTGCGGTGTGCACGGTCACGACCACGCGCGGGCTTGGTCGGGCGAGCTGCCGGTGTCGGATTTCAAGAGCTTCTGGGGCGCGCTCGGTTGCGCCTGCTGGGCCGTGTGAGATGTTCGCCAAATCGGATACGCCGAGATGGGTCGCTACAATCCTGTCCTGGCCATGGCTTGCGGCGGCAGCCAGAATAGCTCTCGTCTCCGCGTTCTTGATTGGGGGAGGTCAGAAAGCTCTCGATTTTCCGGGGGCAGTTGCCGAGCAGGCGCATTTCGGTCTCCAGCCGGCATGGCTTTGGGCAACAGCGGCCATCATCGTCGAACTCGGCGGCTCCGTACTCGTCATTCTTGGACGCTGGGTGTGGCTGGGAGCCGGAGGCCTCGGCGTGCTGACTGCAGTCGCCATGCTTACCGCAAACGCTTTCTGGACCATGACCGGCCATGACCGCTTCATGGCCCTCAACGCCTTCTTTGAGCATCTGGGCCTGATCGCCGGCCTGGTGCTTGTGTCTATAATGTCCTTGCGCTCGAAATGAGCGCTCAACTCCGTGTTCGAGGTGTGCCATGATCGGCAAACGTCATGCAATTGAAATTCTCCTCGCCTGGTCATTGCTATTCCCATCGCTGGCAATCGCGCGGGATCAGGGAGCGCTTGCCGCGCCACAGGTTGGCGTCGGCGCGCAATACGACACCACACATGTCTATGTCGCTCCGGAAGACGTGGACAAGTTCGTGGCCAGCTTTATCTCTACGTTCGGAGGCCAGAGCACGAAGCAGGTCGTTGCCACCGTAACGCCCACGCCGAGCAGCACCACTTCCCAGCTTCTTCAGACGCCCGTTGGCACCGTGTCCCTGTTCGGATTCAAAACGTCCATTCCTTACCCGTTCGGCGCCGAGCGAACGGGCTATCTCGTTACGGACCTCGACCAGGCGATCGATGCGGCCCGGGACGCTGGCGCGGACGTACTGGTGGCAGCCTTTCCGGATCCCATCGGACGCGATGCGGTGATCCAGTGGCCAGGCGGCGTGAACATGCAGCTGTACTGGCACACCACGAAGCCGTCCTATGCGGCATTCGAGACCATTCCCGAGAACCGCGTTTATGTCTCTCCCGACCGCGCTGACGCCTTCACCCGCAGCTTCTTGCGGTTTTCACATGGAAAGATTGTTTCCGACGATCAGCACGCCGCCGGCGTCGAGATCGGCCGAGCGAAAGATACATTTAGGCGCATCCGCATTGAATCGATATTCGGAAAGATGACGGTGTTCGTCACCGATGGCCACCTGCCTTACCCGTACGGGCGGGAGCTGACCGGTTACGAGGTGAAAGACCTGCAGGGAACTTTGATCAAGGCCAAGGCTTCGGGTGCCACTGTGCTTGTCGAGCCCTATACTTCTGATGGACGGCTCGAAGCCATGGTACAATTTCCCGGCGGATATATTGCGGAGATTCACGCAGCCGTACCAAAATGAGGGGGCGGGATGGCGTTGTCGCTGCGACGATTGTTTCTAGGCAGGGAATGGGCGACATGCGTAGTGTGTCTTGCGGCGTCTCAGATGGCCTGGGCGGATGATCAGAAGTCTCAGCCTTCCGCGCCGCAGCGGCCCGCCATCATGTTCAACCGGTACCAGGAGGACTGGTCGGTGCTGGCGAATCCTCGGGTGACGCGTGAGCCCTTTGATGAGCTCAAATATATTCCGTTGTCCAGCGTCGATCCTTACACGTACCTCTCATTCGGCGCGAGCACCCGCGATCGGTTCGAGTCCAATAGCGCGGCGAATTTCGGCACCGGTGGGAACCGCAGCCAGAATTACGTTATCAGCCGAAACGAATTCAATGCCGATCTCCGCGTAGGCAGTGAACTACAGGCGTTCGTGCAATTTCAGGCCGCCTATGCGCCCTGGAAAACTCAGTTGACGCCGGTCGATCGGGACAAACTCGATCTTGAGCAGGGTTGGGTGGCTCTAACCGAGTCCGTCGGAGGCGGAACGTTGAAGCTGAGGGCCGGACGGCAGCAGTTTGCCTTCGACCTGCAGCGCTTCATAGCCGTTCGCGACGGTCCCAACATCCGGCAATCCTACGACGCCGCTTGGGCAGACTACGAGATTGGAGCTTGGCGGTTCATCACCCTCTACAGCCTGCCGGTTCAGGTTCGCGATAACACGATATTCGATGATTACAGCAGCGTCACTACGCAGACCTTCGGGTTGGCGCGGACGGAGTATAAGTTTTCTGAGTCTCTCTTCATTGCTGGTTACTATGGCAATTTCACCCAGGGTAATGCGCGGTTTGCAAATGCCTCCGGCGCGGAGCGCAGAGACATTTTCGATGTCCATCTGAACGGTAATGCCAATCATTTCGATTTCGACTTCGAAGCAATGGGCCAGACCGGAAGCATCGGTATCGAGCCGATCAAGGCTTGGGCTGTGGGCTCAATTGCTGGCTATACCTTCGCCGACGTGAAATGGAGTCCGAGAGTAGGTATCCAACTCGACGCGGCGTCCGGTGACGGCAACACCAAGCGAACCTTTGGCACATTCAATCCGCTCTTTCCCAATGGTTATTACTTTACGCTTGCTGGTTACACCGGGTACACCAACTTGATCCACATCAAGCCGTCGCTGTCCCTGCAAGTGAGTTCGTCCGTGAAGATCATGCTCGCGGCAGCGGCTTTGTGGCGCCAGACCGCGGCCGATGCGATCTACACTCAACCCAATGTCGCCGTCCCGAACACCGCCGGCCGGCCAGGCGCCTATACTGGAAGCTACGGCCAGCTTCGAGTCGACTGGTCCATAGATCGCGCGACTTCATTTGCAGTTGAGGCGGTGCACTTCAAGATCGGAGATGCATTGCGCAACGCCGGCGGCCACAACTCAACTTACGTAGGCGTAGAGATCAAACGCGGATGGTAGTGCCCCAGATGTCGAGTCGAAACGCCATGATCGTGCCTTTTCTCTTGAGCATCACCGCAGGCTATGTCGACACGGCGGGCTTTCTCGCATTGCAAGGTCTCTTCACAGCCCATGTGACCGGCAATTTTGTGACTCTTGGCGCGTCGCTGGTTCTCGGCACATCGGGAGCCGTTGCGAAACTCCTGGCCCTTCCGGTCTTCTGTGCGGTCGTCATGGCTGTCCGCCTACTCAGCTCGGCATTAACGCCGCGCTCGAGCTTGGTCTTCGAAGCCATGCTCAGCCTCAAGCTTCTCCTGCTAATCATCGGCGCTGTGCTCGCGATCGAGTTTGGACCGTTCCAGGACGGGGACGCTTGGCAGGCGGTAATTACCGGAATGGTGCTCGTTGCGGCGATGGCGGTCCAGAACGCCGTGCATCGGCTTTATCTTGGAAGCGCACCTCCCTCTACCCTGATGACCGGAACGACCACGCAGATCATGATCGACCTTGCGGATATGATCTACGCCAGGGACAACGTTGCAACTACCCAAATCAGGTCGCGCGTCGCAATGATGTCCAAGAACGTCATCGTCTTTGCCGTCGGCTGCGCCGCCGCCGCTCTCTTGTACGCGCACTATAACGTTTGGTGTTTCTTGGTGCCTCCGCTATTGGCCGGAATTTCGCTGCTTGCTCGATTGGCGGAACCGACGCTGAAAGAAGGATCGAAAATCTAACCGTTCCAGTCTGTTTCCAATTTGCGGACAGATTCGAAGATGCAGATCGACGCTATCGAAGACGCTAACTGTTCTGTAGTTTTCGGGGCCGGAAAGTTAGTCGATAGGGCCGCCCCCGTGGGCGCGGTCCTCGCGGCGACGGCCATCTTCGTTGCGGTTGTCGTCGCGCTACCTGCGAAAACGCTGTCAGCAGAAGTCGCTGGAACGGAAAAATCGAATGTCGTACCGCTGAAGACGACGCTCCTGCGCTATGACGAGGACTATTCCTATTTGCGAGATCCGGCAAAGCGAACGGGAGCCTGGTGGGAGCCATACAAGTACATTCCGCTCGACTTCGGCGATGATGCCGACCTCACGCTCGGCCTGGAGCTTCGGTTCAGGGAGGAGGCGTATCGCAACTTCAACTGGGGCGAGAGTCCAGTCAACCAGTATCAGTGGTACCGGATGCTGCCATATGCGGACCTGCATTTGGGCCCAAACCTGCGTCTGTTCAGCCAGGTGATTGGCGCGTGGGTCACGGATAAGGAAATGGTCGGCGGCATCGACGCAACCGGGACAGAACTGCTACAGGGCTTCGCGGATATCAAGCTGCCATTGGCGAGCGGCACTGATCTTACCTTGCGGGGAGGGCGACAACTTCTGTCTTATGGCACTGAGCGGTTGATCAGCTTGCGGTACGGCCCGAACGTGCTTCGTTCCTTTGACACGGCATTGGCGTCGATTCAATCTTCTCCGTGGCGGTTGGACGCTCTATACGCGCGACCGGTCCGAAACCTGGTCGGCAGCTTCAATGACCGCTTCGATCCGGAACGCTCGCTCTGGTCGATCTATGCTACTGGCCAACTGACCGAGATCAGCTCCAAACCGGGGCTTGACCTCTACTACATCGGTTACCGCAATGCCGCCGCAGAATTCAATCAGGGGCGCGGAGACGAAGAGCGACACACTATTGGCAGTCGCATCTTCGGCGCCGCGGAGGGATGGGACTGGAATTTCGAAGGCATGGCTCAGTTTGGCCATTTCGGTCACGGAGATATTCGCGCCTGGTCGATTGCCTCTGATACGGGCTACACGTTCGCCGGCGTCACCTTCAGCCCGCGGCTTGGCCTGCGGGCCAACATCATCAGCGGTGACCGCAATCCAAATGACTCCACCCTTGAGACCTTCAATCCACTGTTCCCCAAGGGAAAATATTTCGGCGAGATCGGCCTGCTCGGGCCATACAACCTGATCAATGCTCACCCGACGCTCACCCTTCAATTGGACCAGCATTGGACCCTCGATCTGGCAACAGTCTTCTATTGGCGTGAAAGTCTTGGTGACGGAATCTACGGTCCCGGCGGTGACCTCGTGCGACCGTCGGATAACAGCCGCTCACGCTACATCGGAACGCAAGCCGATATAATCCTGGGCTGGCAGCCCGTCCCTTGGTTCGGCGCGGCGCTGTCCTACTCGGTATTCGTGCCTGGGCAGTTCATACGGGATACGGGCCCATCCAAGACGGCGCATTTCGTAGGCATTGAGGCCATGCTGAAGTTTTGATTTGAGAGTTGCGACGCCAAATGCAAGTGATCTCGTGAGGGGAGCCTACCAGATGCGCATGATGCTGAAGACCGCGTTGGCAGCATCGCTGCTTATCGTACCAATGCTCTCTTTCGCTGAATCGGAGACGAAAGACGCGGGAGACAGAGAAATCCGCATCGGCAACATCATGCCGTATAGCGGTCCCTTGACGGACTTTTCCTCCATTGGAAAGAGCGAATCTGCGTATTTCAATATGATCAACGATCACGGGGGCATCAATGGTCGGAAGGTGAAGTTCATCACGCGTGACGACGGCTCGAATCCGCGGAAGGCGTTGGAGCAGACTCGCCGGCTGATCGACGAAGACCATGCCCTGCTGATTTTTGGTTCGTTCGGAACACCGGGCAATTTCGCCGTACGATCTTACCTAAACGAGAACAAGATACCGCAACTGTTCGTCGCTTCCGGCGACGAAGAGTGGAATAAACCGGATGAGTTTCCATGGACAATCGGCTGGCAGCCTTCGTTTCACACGGAGGGGCGCATCTATGCGAATTATGTGCAGGCGTTTTATCCGGACCGTAAGCTGGCCGTGCTCTGGCAGAACGATCAGTTCGGCCGCGATCTGTTGATAGGTCTGAAGGAAGGTATGGCGGACTGGGCGCGCATGATCGTAGCCGACAGTACCTTCGACATGTCGGACAAATCGATCGATAGGCAGATTGATCTTCTGAGAGCATCGGGGGCAGGGGTTTTAGTTTTCGCGGGTTCGCCGAAACCGGCTGAACTCGTGATGCGGAGGTTGGTGGACATCAATTGGTACCCAGTCGTCATCCTCACCAACGTCGCCGCGCCCGCCCTGCGCGCTCTCACGCAGGCTGGCGTGCAGAACACGGCGGGAGTCGTCTCTACGTCGTTCCTGAAAGATGTAGCCGATCCGGCATGGAAAGATGACGAGGGACTCAAGCGATTCTCAGCGTTCATGGACAAGTACTATTCCGATGGCGACAGGCAAGATCGCAACGTTGTTTTTGGTTATGCTGCTGCCGAAACGCTGTCCCAAGTGCTGGAACAGTGTGGCGATAATCTCTCACATGAGAACATCATGCGACAGGCCACGTCCTTGAAGGATTTTCAGAGTTCAGTCACGCTCCCGGGAATTGAGATCAGTACCGGTCCAAATGACTTTAGGCCGATCAAGAAAGTGCGACTTGTGCAGTTTGACGGCAGCTTGTGGCAGCCGATAGGTGACGTGATCGATAGCGCGTTTCTCGGTTCGGCTAACCGTTAGATCGTGAGAGAGGGCGACTCCTCTTTGCGCTTTACTCAATCGGTCCCGCAGGGCATGCCGAACCCCAAGTGTGCAACATCAAAGTCATTGCGGCATTACAATGGTGTTTCGACAATCGGATTGGTCCCACTGCGTCGGCAGTCCAGTCGGGCGGGCAGTTTCGTTTCGCTCCCCAAACGTCATAGTGCATAGTGTTCATTCGATGAGTGAAATCGCTGCACTTCTAGAGAGCTTTAAAACTGTCAATACTAGCTGTAGGAGATGACGCATTGCGACCCATATCGCATCGCCCTTGGAATACCACCTCCGATTAAGGATCTAGCCCGCAGAGGCTTTCCGACTCTTAGTATGCATCGCGTTGGATTCGCGCACACGGTCTAAGGAGACTATGTCCATGCAGAAGCTCGGCCGACTTATGTTATTGACCACCCTGGTTGCGCTCGCCCTTCAGCCCCATGCTGCAACGGCTCAATTCGTGGACAAGAAAGTCCTCACTTTAGCTGCCGCGGAGAAGATCGTTGCAGCCGCCAAAGCAGAAGCGGAGCGGAATCGACTGGCCGGCGTAATCGCGGTTGTCGATGATGGCGGCTGGCCTATCCTATTGCTGCGAATGGACAACGCCGCCTACGTTGCTAGCGTGGAATTAGCGCCGGGAAAAGCGCGAACTGCCGCGCTCTTCAAAAAGCCGACCGAAGCGCTCGAGAATGCAATCAATCAGGGTCGTTTTGCGGCAACTACTGCGCGCGATTTCACCGAAATGAAGGGCGGTCTGCCGATCGTCGTCGATGGGCAGGTCGTCGGCGGCATTGGCGCAAGCTTCGATACCCCGGATCATGATGTTCAGATTGCACAGGCGGGACTTGCAGCACTGAAGCATTAGCTGTGATCCATCCACCAGAGGCTGCTGAGGCATATCTCATTGCTTCAGGAAAGGCTCAGCATGATGAAGATCTGGATCATCAGGTGGGGTTCGATCTGGCGGGACATCGCTTCCAATGTCCGAACCATAAGCATCGGTGGCTACGTGCTGATCAGCATCCTGTTGGCCTTGTTGGCTGTTGCGACGGTGCTTGCGTATCTGGGATGGTCGTCAGCAGCAGAAGCAGGTGTTCCTCCCTCAGGATACCTTGCGATGGCAATTGGTGTACTCTTTTCTCTGATCGTCGGGGCTGGATTGATGACTCTTCTCTTTTACAGCAGCCGCTCCGGATACGACGAACCTGCCAAGATCATTCCTTCCGACCGCGACGAAAACCCGGGGTCCCAAAACTAGGTGGTCGTCTCGGCTCAACCAACGGCTCATATGACGGCCGGGCCGAATCTAAACCAACCCAATTGCTTCGTCGTCGCAAGCCGACGCTGCCACGGCTCCACATGTTGGCGCGAACACCAAGCGTTCACGATTCCGCGCGTGTGCCGAACGCGTCGATCAGGATATAGTCGTCCCCTGCTGTTGCCCAGTCTTGCTGAGTAGCATGAAAATAGGTCGACATCGTAATCGTCGAATAAGGCCCGGCCTCCGGTCTTAGGTACCATGTCCGAGGTAGGGAGTTAACAGAATGATAGGCTAGGTGAAGGGCGTCCCGCGGACGGCTGGAGCGATCTCTCAGCCAAACCAATGACCGGGTATCCGGCTGATTGAACGGAGGCCAACCGCGGCAGGGCCGATATGTGTTGAATTGTGCCGGGCACCTGCACCTTCGCCAAGAGTTCTGGAGGCGGCGCCGAGGGCATGTACATGTCCGGGAAGTTGTGGCTTTCGCGACGCTTTGACGAAATCACGGCAGCAATCGCCGCAACGCCTTCGGTTCCAACGACTTGAACTTCGGCCTGCCAAATCGAGAGGGAGCGACTACCGTCGATATTTTCCGTGCGGAGTTTGTTCTCGCGCCCTGATGTGATTGCCTTGATAAAATGAACATTCAGCGTCGAGGGACTACCTTGATCGATTGCATCGCTCAAGACTGCCCTGAGCAAGAAGGCTGCTGTCCAACCACCATACATACCGGCTGTCGCCTCTTGTCTGGAGTCAGCAAGAGCGACCCAAGCGTGGTTTCCATCCGACCCGAGACGAGAGGTCTCCTCAAAAACGGACGTCATCGAAATTCGGCGGCCAGGCGTGACAGCAGGAACGGATATCAAGGACATTCCTCGCCAAATGGAAATAGCCATTGTTCGAGAATAACGTAAGTAAAGTTGCAGTGACGCCGTCCCGCGTTCAACTCCGCCAAGGTCATTTTCGGCGGTTTCAGGGCTGGCCCGGAATCATTGCGTCTGGCGCGAGTCCCGTGACTCAAACTCACAAAATGCGCTCCGAACTCGCCGATTATTAATGGACTGCCCCGGTCCTGCCCACGCATTCGACCTGCCGGAAAACTGCTGTCTCGACTGAAGTCCGGGTCAATGCTGCTTGCTGACCGTGGCAATGACTCAGACTGGATCAGAGAGCTTGCTATGAAGAGGGGCGCATGGGCCAACATCCCGCCGAAAAGCAATCGCAGCGATCCGATCTGCTTTAGCCCGTACCTCTATCGCGCTCGCAACCTCGTCGAACGGTTCTTCAACCGGATCAATCAGTGCCGTCGGGTGGCGACGCCCTACGACAGGCTTGCAGGAAACTACCTTGCGTTCGTCCAACTCGCATCTCTCCGCCGATGGCTGGCCGCGCGTGAGTCCGCGCCCTAACCTAATCTAAGTTGACGACACCAGATCTGAATGCCGGAGCGGCCGGTTGTTCGTTCCGGCAGGGTTATGCCGGTTGATCTCTACGTTCGGCGGAGCAACCCATCTGATCGCCAAAAAGTAGGGCCGTGGCGATAGTGGACGGTCTTACATGAAGGTGGTTCAGGACCACCCTGCAAGACTTTCACTTCCCCGACGCGCCATTCTGGCCAAGATGACAGTACTGGGGTTGGGGGAAAAGGATGCATGTCTCGGTGGGATCGGCCCGAAGCGGCACGCACAAGTCGCTCGGGCTGGCGCTGGCGCTCGTGACGTTCGCAAAGTCTGCCACCGCACAGAACGGACCGATCAGCCTTGGCGTGCTCACTGACATGTCGTCGCTCTATGCCGACAATGGCGGCCGAGGCTGCGTCGTCGCAGCGCGAATGACGGTGGGCGATTTTAAGAGCAAGGTCCTGGGGCGGCCGATCGAGATCGTGGCCAGAGATCACCAGAACAAGGCTGACACCGGTTCGACAACCGTGCGGCGCTGGTTGGAGAACGACAATGTCGAGGCCATTCTGGATGTCCCGATCCGTCGGGCTGACCGTGCAGGGCATCACCCGCGACAAGAAGAAGCTCTTTCTCGCCGTTGGGGCCGCCACGTCCCGTCTGACCGGCGACGAGTGCTCGCACACCGGCAATCCACTGGACCTACGGACACCTATGCTGGCGCAGGGGACGAAGAGGGCGATTTCACGCCGCTGCGCCAAATCATGGTTCTTCCTCTCGGCCGACTCGGGCCGTCACAACTTGAAAGGCGAGGTCAGCCATGACCATTAAACGTCGTGAATTCGTTGTTGGAGCGGGCGTCATTGGAGTCGTCGGCGTAACTGGCGGATCAGTAGCCCCACAACCCGCATCAGCAGAGCATGCGATGCAAATGGGAGGGAAGCAGACTGCTCAAGCATCCTCACCCGCAGAGTCGCCAACTTCGGCACCACCAGAGAAGCGCTCTTATACGTTCCTCAATCCCGACGAGGCCGCCTGGGTGGAGGCAGCAGTCAATCATATGATTCCGGCGGATGACTTGACGGCCCGCGGCGTCGATCTGGGCATTGCCTATTTCATCGATCAGCAATTGGCAGGCGGATTCGGGCAAGGCGGTAAAATGTTTATGCAAGGTCCATGGCATCCCGGGGAGCCCCAACAAGGGTGGCAGGTCCGCCTCTCTCCAGCGGAAGCTTATCGCGCCGCCATCCCCGCGATCAACGCATACTGCACTAAGACATACGGCAAGGACTTTTCATCGATCACAGAAAGTCAGCGTGATGAGGTCTTAAATGATCTCGGCACAGGCAAAGCGGATTCAGGACCGCTCCCCGCTGGCCTCTTCCTCGATCTGCTCTATCAGAACGTGATGGAAGGCTTCTTCAGCGATCCCGCTTACGGCGGCAATCGCGACAAGGCAGCGTGGAAAATGATCGGCTATAGCGGGGCGACCGGTAACTTCATCGACCTGATCGATACGACTTACAACAAGCCCTACACCGAACCAAGTCAAAGCATTTCTGACTTGAGCTGATCTCAGATCGAAGGAGAATTACGATGGCGACGAAGTTGAAACCCGTCGACGCAGTCATTGTGGGCTTTGGCTGGACCGGGGCAGTGCTGGCCAGGGAACTGACAAAAGCAGGACTCAACGTGCTGGCGATCGAGCGCGGCGGGATGCGCGACACAATCCCGAACTTTGCCGCACCGATGATTCATGACGAATTGCGTTTCGCCATTCGTCACGACCTGATGCAGGACGCGTCCCGCGAAACTCTCACGTTCCGCAACAACGTTGACCAGACGGCGCTGCCGATCAGGCGCTGGGGATCGTTCCTGCCGGGAAACGGTGTGGGCGGCGCAGGCGTCCACTGGAATGGCCAGCACTATCGGTTCGCGCCGAGCGAATTCAGGATCCGCAGCCATTATCGCGAGCGATACGGCAAGACATTCATTCCCGACCAGATGACGATACAAGATTGGCCGGTTACGTACGACGAGCTTGAGCCCTACTACGACCGCTTCGAATATCTCTGCGGCACCGCCGGGAAGGCCGGCAACCTCAAAGGCGTGATCCAGGAGGGCGGAAATCCGTTCGAAGGGCCCCGTGCGCGCGAATATCCAAATCCGGCGATGAAGCGCAGCTTTCAAATGAGGATGTTCGAGGATGCTACGCGGGAAATGGGATTTCACCCCTATGTTCAGCCGTCGTCAGACGTGACGCAAGCCTACACGAACCCCGAGGGGGTGGACATGGGCTCCTGCGTATACTGCGGGTTCTGCGAACGCTTCGGTTGCGAAATGTCAGCGAAAGCAAGCCCGCAATCGACGCTTCTGCCACTTCTGCTGAAAGACCCTAGATTCGAGCTACGTACGCTTTCTCATGTCACGAAGGTCAATCTCGACTCCGGCCGCAAAAAGGCAACCGGCGTTACTTATATCGACTCGCAAGGTCGCGAGTTCGAACAGCCCGCCGATATGGTACTGCTCTGCGCATTTGGCCTGCATAACGCACGGCTGATGATGCTCTCGGGAATCGGTCGCATCTACGATCCCAAGACCGGCAAAGGCGGCGTTGGGCGCAATTACGCCTACCAGATGTCCAGCAGCGTCACCGCGCACTTCAACGATAAAGTCTTCAACCCGTTCATGGGCGCCGGTGCGTGCGCCATGATCATAGACGATTTTAACTACGACAACTTCGATCATGGGCCGCTCGGCTTCGTGGGCGGTTCTTACATCTGTGTCGAGAGCAAGGGGCAACGGCCGATCGATTTCCGTAACCTGCCACCCGGCGAGCCTCGCTGGGGTAAAGGCTGGAAGCAATCGGTTGCCCACTGGTATAACCGAACTTTCGTGATCGCGTCTTTCGGCAGCGTCACAGCCCAGCGCAGCAATTATCTTGACCTCGATCCGAACTATAAGGACGGATTCGGTAATCCCCTGCTGCGGATGACGTTCGACTTCAGCAAAAACGATCTGGACATGTCGAAGTACTGCACCGATCGTGCAGCCGATATCGCCAAACACATGAACCCGGACAAAATGGGCATCAATTATCGCAAGGCACCTTATTCGATCGTCCCTTACCAGACGACGCACACGACAGGCGGCACCATTATGGGAGCCGATCCAACAACCAGCGCTGTCAACCGGTATCTGCAAAGCTGGGACGTTCCCAACGTGTTTGTTATGGGCGCGGGCGCCTTTCCGCAAAACCCGTCGCACAATCCAACGGGCACTGTCGGAGCTCTGGCCTATTGGGCGGCCGATGCAATCACAACGAAGTATCTGAAATCGCCGGGGCGCCTGGTCGCGAGCTGAGCACGTCGGATCCGTGCCGATGGCGCCAGCCATCGAGTAGAACGTGTCCCTAGCGATCTGAGTTTATTCCGGAGCGGCCGATGTACGCCAAGGTTTGACTGGTGCAGAATGCCATATGTTCTCAAGGTAAACGGCAAGCGGCATACGGCCGACGCTGCAATTTGCGTTTGGCCGCTATCTGTCCGCAGGTGCCGAAGTCGCGGTCGATGCCAAGGGCAATGTCCGTGTCGAGCGCGTAGTCTGCGCGGTGGACTGCCGGTTCATCCCGGCATGATCGACGCGCAGGTGCAGAGCGGAATCACCTTCGGCCTGACCGCGGCGTTGCGCGGGGCGATCACGATCAAAGACGGCCGGGTCGAGCAGTCCAACTTCGATACTTATCCGCCCATGCGGATTGACGAGGTTCCGCGCATCGAGACCCAGATGGTACCAAGCAGGGAAAATCCCGGAGCCTCGGCGAGGCGGCGGACTGCGATCATCGCACCGGCGGTAACGAATGCGATTTTCACCGCCAGCGGACGTTGCATCCGAAAAGCTGCCGAAGAACAAGCCATCGCGGAGCGCGGGCTCAAATGAATGCCCCGAGCCATTTTGCCTTCGGCGGGTCGAGTTAAGGGGTGCCTTAGTCGACACGCCCCAAGAGGCGATACGAAGCATAAAACGGCGCTTCAGGCTTGTTCGCCTCCGCGCATTCTTGCATGAGCGGCAGCAGCCACCCGAAAGTTCATTGCAATTAGAACAGAGCCCACGATTAAGGAAGAGATTTCAGCATGATCAGGAAACCATACGCAGCCGTTGCTCTAAGTCTCGCCGCCGCATTGGCATCCTCACAGGCCCAGGCCCAATCGGCGAGCAGCAGCGAGCAGGAGATCGCACTGCTGAAGCAGCAATTGAAACTGCTGGAGCAGAAGCTCGACAAGCTCCAGAGTCAGACCGCGGCCAATACGGCGGCCACGGCGAAGGCCAAAGCCGAAGCAAAGGCTGAGGCTAAGGCCGAGGCGCGCTCGGAGGCAAAGGCCGCGGTCGCCAATGCCCACGCGGCGATACCCGTCAAGGGACCGGCGCCGGCATCCGGTGTCGTCGTGACGATGCCAAACAACCGGCCGACCATCTGCACCGCCGACCAGGCCAACTGCGTCGCCATCACCAGCCGTGTGCATTGGGATGTCGGCGGCGACGATTATCGTCCGAACACCGCAGCGACCGTGCCGCAGAAGCTTGACAGCGGCCAGAACGTTCGCCGCGCGCGCATCGGCCTCACCGGCAAGTTCTTCAACGACTGGAACTTCGCGCTGGTCTACGACTTCGGCGGCTCGTCCGATGGATTTGGCGGCGCGGCGCCGGGCTCCCTTCCGGGCGGTGGCGTCTCCGGGGTCGAGAACGCCTATCTCAGCTACACCGGCTTGAAGCCGTTCGGCGGACGGATGGCGATCGAGGCCGGCATC
>NZ_JADPKG010000083.1:0-47160 GCF_023073875.1 Bradyrhizobium sp. 154 | reverse complement strand
TGCGCTCAATCGTCCGGTCATAGCTGTTGTCGCGCATCGGATCGTCCTCCGCTGGAGCGATCCAATCAGCGAATTAGTGAACATGCACAGCAATGACGGCGCGGAGAGAGTTCACCGCTTCTCCGGCGGCACCTCGCGTATCCTCGCGCAATGCGCAGCGACATCTTCCAGGCTGTACTTCAGATGCACCCGCTTGTCGGAGGGCGCCTGCCTGGTCGTGCAGACGCCCGGCCGCCATTCTTGCGTGGGGCGGATCGGGCGCGGCATAAAGCCGCCGCCGCAGTTTGGGCAGACATTGAAGAGCTTGGTCTCGACGCAGTGCGCGCAGAACGTGCATTCATAGGAGCAGATCCGCGCCTCGATTGCATTCGGCGGCAGGTCGCGGTCGCAATATTCGCAATTCGGTCGAAGCTGGAGGGCCATGGTCGAATCTCCGCGGACTGGCCTCAATCATCGCAGATCCCATGCCTAGCACGAATGCCGGATTTCCCTCGATTTCAGCCGGGCTTGATCTCCTTGAGCGGCAGCCGCGTGCTCTCCTTCAGCCTGTCGAGCACGATTGAGGAGCGCACATGCGCGACGCTCTGATGCGGCATCAGGACGTCGTTGACGAGGTTGGAGAGACCCTTGAGGTCGCGCAGCACGGCTTTCAGCACATAGTCGGCATCGCCGGTGAGCGAATAGGCCTCCTGGATTTCGTCGATTCGATTGACCAGCGCGCGAAAGCGCTTGGCGTTGTCCGGCGAGTGCGTCGCCAGCGTCACCTGGATGAAGGCGACCACGCTGAAGCCGAGCGTCTCGCTGGAGAGATCAGCGTGGTAGCCCGCGATCACCTTCTCCTCTTCAAGCCGCATCCGACGCCGCGAGCATTGTGAGGCAGAGAGGCCAGCGAGGCCGGCGAGCTCCTGGTTGGTGAGGCGGCCATCGTCCTGGAGTGCGTCGAGAATCTTGAGGTCGAAGGCATCAACTGAGATCATGCGTATTTCGCCCATTCTGTGCATGGATCGTGTGTAAGATAGAGAAATAGCGGCGGATTTGCACGCTCATTGCGCGCTACATGAAGGATAGTTCTGCCCAGCAGCAATTTGGGAGAACACCATGGGTCCGTTTCCGCACGATGCGCCGCCGGCCAGGATCAGCGCCGACAATCCGATGGGAACCGACGGGTTCGAGTTCGTCGAATATGCGCATCCCAACCCGGAAGAGTTGCACGCGCTGTTCAAGCTGATGGGCTATACGGCCGTGGCGCGCCACAAGGCGAAGAAGATCACGGTCTATCGCCAAGGCGACATCAATTATCTCGTCAACGAAGAGCCCGGCACCCACGGCCACGACTTCGTCGCCGCGCACGGCCCTTGTGCGCCGTCGATGGCGTTCCGTGTTGTCGATGCGAAGGCGGCCTATGATCGCGCGATCGCGCTCGGTGCCGAGCCGGCCGACGTATCGTCCTCGCAAAAGACGCTCGACGTCCCCGCCATCAAGGGTATTGGCGGCAGCCTGCTGTATCTGGTCGATCGCTATGGGGACAACGGCTCGGCCTATGATGCCGAATTCGAATGGTTAGGGGCGCGCGATCCGCGGCCGTTCGGCGCGGGCCTGTTCTATCTCGACCATCTCACCCACAACGTCCATCGCGGTCGCATGGATGTTTGGGCCGGCTTCTACGAAAAGCTGTTCAACTTCCGCCAGATCCGCTTCTTCGACATCGAGGGCCGCGCGTCGGGCCTGTTCTCGCGCGCGTTGACCAGCCCGGATGGCAAGATCCGGATTCCGATCAACGAGGATGCCGGCGATTCCGGCCAGATCGAGGAATATCTGAAGACCTATCGCGGCGAAGGTATCCAGCACATCGCCTGCGGCTGCCGCGACATCTACCAAACCATCGAAGGCCTGCGCGAGGCCGGCCTGCCCTTCATGCCGCCTCCGCCCGATACCTATTTCGAGAAGATCGACGCGCGCCTGCCCAAACACGGCGAGGACGTCGCACGTCTCAAGACCAACGGCATTTTGATCGACGGCGAGGGTGTGGTCGAGGGCGGTCAGACCAAGGTGCTGCTGCAAATCTTCTCGGCCAACGCGATCGGGCCGATCTTTTTCGAATTCATCCAGCGCAAGGGCGACGATGGATTCGGCGAGGGCAATTTCAAGGCTCTGTTCGAATCGATCGAGGAGGATCAGATCCGGCGCGGGGTGTTGAAGGTGGACAGCGCGGCATAGCTCAGTGCCGTAGGGTGGGCAAGCGTAAGCGTGCCCACCAGTTCTGTAGCGATCTCCGAGAGATGGTGGGCACGGCGCTATGCGCCTTTTTCACCCTACGGATTCGTGCGCTGAGGCTACTTCGCTGCCTTCCACGCCTTCGTGACCGCACCGATCTCCGCCGCTTCCGGCTCGCGAACCGTGGAGGGTGTGCGCGAGAAGCGCGGCGCGGGCGCGGGCTGCTTCACGCCATGGCGCTCGATGAAGACGTTGCGCGCGACCATGTGCGGGTATTGCGTGGCTTCCGACATGGTCAGCACCGGCGCGAAGCAGATGTCGGTGCCTTCCATGATCTTGCACCAGTCTTCGCGCGTCTTGCTCTTGAACACCGCCTTCAGCTTCTCCTTCAGCGCCGGCCAGGCGTTCCGATCCATCTGCGCGTCGAAATCGGCGTCGGTCAGGCCCGCATGCTGGCGCAGCAGCGCGTAGAATTGCGGCTCGATCGAGCCGATCGAGACGAAATGGCCGCAGGCGCATTCGTAGACGCCGTAGAAATGCGCGCCGCCGTCGAGGAAGTTCTGGCTGCGCTCCTCGGTCCAGCGTCCCATCGTGGTCATATCGAAGAAGAACGACATCAGCGACGCCGCGCCGTCGCACATCGCGGCATCGACCACCTGGCCCTTGCCGGATCTCTGCGCCTCCAGCAGTGCGGCCAGCACGCCGACGACGAGATAAAGCGCGCCGCCGCCGAAATCGCCGACCAGGTTGAGCGGCGGCACCGGTGCCTCTTTGGTGCCGATCGCGGCGAGCGCACCGGTGATGGAGATGTAGTTGATGTCGTGGCCGGCGGCGTTGGCAAGCGGGCCTTCCTGGCCCCAGCCCGTCATGCGGCCATAGACCAGCTTGGGGTTGCGCGCGAGCACCACGTCCGGCCCGAGCCCGAGCCGCTCCATCACGCCGGGACGGAAGCCTTCGACCAGCGCATCGGCGCTGGCCAGCAGGTCGAGCACTTGCGCGATCGCCGCCTTGTCCTTGAGGTCGAGCTCGATCACCTTGCGGCCGCGGCCCGCCACCGACTTCATGCTCTTCCTCGCGCCGACGCGATCGAGCGTGACGACGTCGGCGCCCATGTCGGCCAGCATCATGGAGGCGAACGGGCCGGGTCCGATGCCGGCGAATTCGACGATGCGAAAGCCCGACAGCGGGCCGGAGGTGCGGACGGAGGAGTTTTGGGCTGGTTTGTCGAGCACGTTGTTGTTTCCTCGGATCGCAGCGCGCGTGCGCGATGAGCGCATTCGCCTGGACGTTTCCTCTATCGAGTTAATTGGTCAATTAACTTTTCCCGCCTTACACCGAACGAGGCAAGCGCTTTTCATGCATGGGCGCATAATAAAAGCGGCGCGCACCGAAGTGCGCGCCGCGGAAAAATTGCGTCGAGGCGCTGAAGCGCGAACGTCACCCAGCCGCGGCTACCGCGCGCTGCGCCATCACCTTGACGAGGTTGGCCCGGTACTCGGCCGTGCCGTGGATGTCAGCCAGCAATCCGCTTGCAGAAATACTGACGCTGTCGAGCGCCGATGGCGACCAGTTCGCCTTCAGCGCGGCTTCGATTGCGGGCACGCGCATCACACCAGACTGCGAGGCGCCGGTGGCGGCCACCCGAACCTCGCCGGACTTGGTCTGCGCGACGAACACACCGGTCAGTGCGAAGCGCGAGGCCGGGTGCCGCATTTTTTCGTAACCCGCTTTTGCCGGAACCGGGAACGACACAGCGGTGATGATCTCGCCGTCTTCGAGCGCCGTGGTGAACAGGCCCTGGAAGAAATCCTCCCCCGCAAGCGATCGCTTATTGGTCTTTACGGTCGCGCCGAGCGCCAGCAGCGCGGCCGGAAAGTCTGCGGCAGGATCGTTGTTGGCAATCGAGCCGCCGATCGTGCCGCGATAGCGCACGGCAGGGTCGCCGAGCACCGAGGTGAGATAGGCAATCGCGGGGATCGCCTTCTTCACATCGGCATTCTGCATGATGTCGTAATAGGTCGTGGCGGCCTTGATTGTCAGCGTATCGCCTGACAGCTCGATGCCCTGCAACTCTTTGATCCTGCCGAGGTCGATCACGTCGGAGGGACTGGCAAGCCGCTGTTTCATGACCGGCAGCAGTGTCTGTCCGCCGGCGAGAAATTTCGCCTCGCTGCTCTTGCCGAACAGGCTCACGGCTTCTTCGACCGAGGAAGCCCGATGATAGGTGGTTTGGTACATCTTCGTTCCTCCCTCTTAAGCCGCGTGGATCGTGCGCCACACCCTGTCCGGGGTTGCGGGCATTTCCAGATTGTTCTTGCCGATCGCATCCGTGATCGCGTTGATCACGGCTGCAGAAGCGCCGATCGCGCCGGCCTCACCGCAACCCTTGATGCCCAGGGGATTGCCTGGGCACAGCGTCGTGGTGTGGGAGAGATTGAACGAGGGCAGATCGTCGGCGCGCGGCATGGAGTAATCCATGAACGAGGCCGTGACCGGCTGGCCGTTGGCATCGTAGATCGCGTGCTCGAGCAGCGCCTGCCCGATGCCTTGGGCGAGTCCACCATGAACCTGTCCCTCGACGATCATCGGGTTGATCAGCCGGCCGAAATCGTCGGCCGCGACGAAGTTGACGAAGGACGTCTTGCCGGTGCCGGGATCGACCTCGAGCTCGCAGATATAGGCGCCGGCCGGGAAGGTGAAGTTGGTCGGGTCGTAGAAGGCGCTTTCCTTCAGGCCGGGCTCCATTCCTTCAGGCAGATTGTGCGCGGTGTAGGCCGCGAGCGCGACCATCGGGAAGGCGATCGCCTTGTCGGTGCCCGTGACCTTGAACTCGCCGTTCTCGATGACGATGTCGGCCTCGGAAGCCTCCAGCGCATGCGCGGCAATCTTCTTGGCTTTGGATTCCATCTTCTCCATTGCCTTCAGGATCGCAGTGAGACCTACGGCCGCCGAGCGCGAGCCATAGGTGCCCATGCCGAACTGCACCTTGTCAGTGTCGCCATGGACAATCGAGACCTGGATGATGGGAACGCCCAAGCGATCGGCGACGAGCTGGCAGAAGGTGGTCTCGTGACCCTGGCCGTGGCTGTGCGAGCCGGTCAGGATCTCGATGGTGCCGACCGGGTTGACGCGCACCTCAGCCGATTCCCACAGGCCGACGCCGGCACCCAGGCTGCCGACGGCCTTTGACGGCGCGATGCCGCAGGCCTCGATGTAGCAGGATACGCCGATGCCGCGCAGCTTGCCTTGTGCCTTTGCTTGTGCCTTGCGGGCAGGGAAGCCGGCATAGTCGATCGCCTTCATCGCCGCATCGAGCGAAGCATTAAAGTCGCCGGTGTCATAGGCCATGATGACAGGCGTCTGGTGCGGAAACTGAGTGATGAAGTTGGTCCGGCGCAGTGCGGCCGGATCGACGTTCAATTGCCGCGCTGCCGTTTCCATCAGCCGCTCGAGCAGATAGCTGGCCTCGGGGCGGCCGGCGCCGCGATAGGCATCGACCGGCGTGGTGTTGGTGTAGACCCCGATCACCTCGGCATGGATCGCCGGGATGTTGTACTGGCCGGACAGGAGCGTTGCGTAGAGATAGGTCGGCACCGACGACGAGAACAGCGACATGTAGGCGCCGAAATTGGCGTAGGTCTTCACTTTCAACCCGGTGATCTTGTTGTTGGCGTCGAAGGCCATCTCGGCATGGGTCACGTGGTCACGGCCATGCGCGTCGGTGAGGAAGGCCTCGGTGCGGTCGCCGGTCCATTTCACGGGACGGCCGACCTTCTTGGAGGCCCACAGCGCCACCATCTCTTCGGGATAGATGAAGATCTTCGAGCCAAAGCCGCCGCCGACGTCGGGCGCGATCACGCGCAGCTTGTGCTCGGGGGCAATGTTGTAGAACGCCGACAGCACGAGGCGAGCGACGTGCGGGTTCTGCGACGTCGTGTAGAGCGTGAAATGCTCCTCCGCCGCGTCGTAATCGGCGATCGCCGCGCGCGGCTCCATCGCGTTGGGCGCGAGGCGGTTGTTGGTGACGTCGAGCTTGACCACATTGGCGGCCTTCGAGAAGGCTGCATCCACCGCACTCTCGTCGCCGATCACCCAGTCGTAGACCTGGTTGCCGGGGGCTTCGGGGTGAAGCTGCGGTGCTCCGGGCTTGATGGCAGCGTGCATGTCGGCGACCGCCGGAAGCTCTTCGTAATCGACGACGACGGCTTCCGCCGCGTCGCGCGCCAGATTCTTGCTCTCGGCGATCACGACAGCGACGGCCTGTCCAACGAAGCGCACCGTCTCCGGCGCCATCGCCGGCCATGCACCCATCTTCATCGGGCTGCCGTCCTTGGAGGTGATGGCCCAGCCGCAGATCAGGTTGCCGACCTTGTCGTCGACGAGCTGCTGTCCCGTGAGCACCGCGACAACGCCCGGCATCTTCAGCGCGGCGGAAGAGTCGATCCCCTTCACCTTGGCGTGCGCGTGCGGACTTCTAATGAAATACGCATGGGTCATGCCCTGCAATTTGATATCGTCGACGTAGCGGCCCTTGCCGGTAATGAAACGCTTGTCTTCCTTGCGCAGCACGCGTGCGCCGATGCCTTCAACACCCATGTCTGGTCCTCCCGACCGGAATTTGTTGACCCGCGCTTTCCATCGAAAGCGCCAGTGATTTTCTTGCTCGCTGCGGCCTTTACTCGGCCGCCTGCGCAACCTTCATGCGACCGGCCGCATCCAGCACGGCCTTGACGATGTTGTGGTAGCCGGTGCAGCGGCAGATATTGCCCTCGAGCTCCTGACGCACGGTGGCCTCGTCGAGCTGGCCCCCGTGGCGCTGCACGATGTCGATCGCCGACATGATCATGCCTGGCGTGCAATAGCCGCATTGCAGGCCGTGATTGTCGCGGAAAGCGGCCTGCATCGGATGTAGTTCGTCGCCCTTTGCGATGCCTTCGATCGTGGTGACGCTCGCGCCGTCTGCCTGTCCCGCCAGCATGGTGCAGGATTTCACCGCACGGCCGTCCATGTGGACGACGCAGGCGCCGCACTGGCTGGTGTCGCAGCCGACATGGGTGCCGGTGAGGTTGAGGTGGTCGCGCAGCAGCTGGACCAGCAGCGTGCGGTCCTCGACGTCAACGGCAACGGCCTTGCCGTTGACCGTCAGTTTGACAGTAGACACGGTGAAGTCCTCCCGGGATTGATTTTGATTGTTTCCAATTAGAGACCGGCGACCCGGAACTTTGCAACTGGGATTTTGGTCGCCGGCGTCATGGAAAAGTCATTGATCCAGAAGGGCGTGCAATGAGTTGCCACCGAGCCGCTGGACCCGGACGGCGCGGCCTGTCTAACCATGGGATGCCAGCCGTCGCCTTTTTGTAGCCGGTCAGCCTTGGCCCGATGACTTCGGAATCAGGAGATGCACTGAGTTTACCGCCCCTTATCGATTGTGCCTTAGTTTTGCGCATCCAGGTCTGGGGCGGGGCGCCTCCCGGTCGCGGCTGAATGAAAATGGGGGTGGGAATGTCCGGGCGTATCGGGTCGCCGTCGAAGCGAACACTAATTCCGGCTCTCAGGTTCCGTACCAAGATCATCCTGGGCTTTGCCGCAGTGCTGGTGATCTCCGCCGGCAGCATGGCCTTCTCATATTTCGGCTTTGAGCGGGTTTCCTCCGGGGTCGGGTCCTACCGCACCAGCGTTTCCGAGGCCGACCTTGCCCGCAACATCGACCGCGAGCTGCTCGCCTATCGTTCGGCTGCCCGCTACTTTGTCGTTACCGGCAAGGAGGACGACGCCAAGGCGGCGCTGGAGGCAGAAGCCAGCCTCAAGAGCGCGATCGACCTGGCCATCAAGAACGCCAAGAAGCCGGCGCGGCAAGAGGGCCTCAACAAGCTCGCCAAGGAGTTTTCCAACTTCTCCGCGACGTTTGCCAAGATCCTGCAGGCCAAGCGTGACAGCGTGCTGCTGGTCCAGAACCAGCTCCAGCGCAACGCCAATCTCCTGAAATACAAGCTCGATGACATCGGCAACAACGCCTCCGACGCGGAGGCGCAGGCGATCGAGTTCGGCACCAAGCAGGTCAATGCCCAGTTCCAGACCGCAAGCTCCGCCGCGAGCAATTTCATCCTCAATTCCGACCAGGCGGTCGCGGCAAGCGCGCTGGCGCGGCTGAAATTCGTCGAGAACTCGCTCGGTGCGATCTATTCCATGGACGACAAGATCGTCGCCGGGCTGAAGGACGCCAAGGCGCTGCTGGGGGCTTATCGGGAAGCGCTGGAGAAGCTGATCGCCAACGCCAAGCTGGTCGATGAGCTCGTGACCGAAATGAGCGGCTCGGCCGGCGCCATCCTTCAGGGCGCCACCGCCATGAAGGCGGACCTCATTGCCGAACAGCAGCGGCTGGAGGCGGAATCGGAAGCAACCATCGGGCAGACCGAGCAACTGGTGCTGATGCTCGCCGTCGGCGGCACGCTGCTGGGGGCGGTCCTCGCCTTCCTGCTCGGTACCGGCATCTCGCGTCCGATGATTGCGATGTGCAAGGCGATGCGGGAGCTGGCCTCGGGCAATTTCGACGTGGTGCTGCCGGGTCTTGGTCGCAAGGACGAGATCGGCGAGATGGCCGGAGCGGTCGAGGAGTTCAAGGTTCAGGCGGTGGCCAAGGCCGAGCGCGATGCCGCCGCCAGCGAAGCCCAGAACCGGGAGCAGGCTGCAAGCCGGCGCGCCGAGCTGATTCGCTTCGCCGACGATTTCGAGAACGCGGTCGGCGCCATCGTCTCCAACGTCTCGGCTTCCGCCGTGCAGCTGGAATCGGCAGCCTCCACGCTGACCCGCACCGCCGAGACCACGCAGAGCCTGTCGAGCCAGGTCGCCGGCGTCTCCGAGCAGGCGTCCTCCAACATGCAGTCGGTTGCGACCGCGACCGAAGAGCTCTCGGCCTCGGTCGAGGAGATCGGCCGCCAGGTCCGCGATTCCAGCCGGATCGCCGAGGCCGCCGTGGTGCAGGCCAAGGAGACCGACGGCCGCATCGGCAAGCTGTCGCATGCCGCCCAGCAGATCGGCGAGGTCGTCAAGCTGATCACGGCGATTGCCGAGCAGACCAATCTTCTGGCGCTCAACGCCACCATCGAGGCAGCGCGCGCCGGGGAGGCCGGCCGCGGCTTTGCCGTGGTTGCGAGCGAAGTGAAGTCGCTGGCGAGCCAGACGGCGAAGGCGACCGATGAAATCTCCTCGCATATCACCGGCATGCAGGGCGCCACGGCCGAATCGGTTGCCGCGATCAAGGAGATCGGCGCGACCATCGGCCAGATCTCGTCGATCTCGACCTCGATCGCGAGCGCCGTCGAGCAGCAGGGTGCGGCGACGCAGGAGATCGCCCGCAGCGTCCAGACCGTCGCGCAGGGCACCCAGACCGCAGCCACCGATATCGGCGAGGTCAACCGCGGCGCCGCCGAGACCGGCTCGGCCTCGGAAGAGGTGCTGAACTCGGCCAAGACGCTGTCGAGCGAAAGCACCCGCCTGCGCGCCGAACTCGACCGCTTCATGGCCAATATCCGCGCGGCGTGAGTTCGCTGCGCGTCAAGCCATTCTGCGGCCGAAGCCCTCGCTATCGCCTCACATTCGGCCGGTCGTCCCGATCGGCGCTCTGCTCATCCGGGATGACGAGTTGAGTGAACTATCCCCCCGCGTCAGCTAACCGCCAGTTGCGGTGCCACAAATTTACCACAGCTTATCCTTTGCCCCGTAACGTGCCGGAGGGTCAGGAAGCGGGCTGCTTCCGGGCTGCGCCTGGTTTTCCGCGAATGGAATGGGGTGGGGGAATGTCGGTCAAGTCGAAGTCGAAACCATCGAAGCTGCCAACGCTGCGTTTTCGCGCAAAAATCATCCTCGGCTTCGTGGCGGTGCTAGCCATCCTCGCCGTCAGCATGGCTTTCGCCTATTTCGGCTTCGAGCGGATCGCAGGCGCCGTGGCCTCGTATCGGACCAGCGTATCGGAAGCCGATCTGGCGCGGACCGTCGATCGTGAACTGATCGCCTATCAGGGGCTGGCGCGGGCCTACACCCTGACCGGGGCCGCCGACGACGAGACCGCGGCCAAGGCCGCCGAAGAGAATCTGAGGGGCGCGATCGGCAAGTCGTTGTCCGCCACGACCGGCGCCGCGCGCCGCGAGCAGGTCGGCAAGCTCGAGGCCGAGTTCCAGCGCTTCACGAAGGTGTTCAGTGAGATCATCACTCTGACACGCGAAAACAACAAGATCGCGGCCGATGAGCTCAACAGCGTCGGCAACAAGATCCGCTTCAAGTTCGACGATCTCGGCGACACGGCGGCGCTGGCGGGTCTTGCATCCGTCCAGACCACAGCCAAGGACATCACCTCGCAATATCTGGCGGTCTCCACCTCGGTCAGCGCCTTCGTTGCCAAGCCGGAGCCGAAGACCGCCGATGGCGTGATCGCCCGCATCAAGTTCCTGGAGACCTTGCTGGTCTCGATCTACGCGAACGACCAGAAGATCACCGACCGCGTCACCGAGATCGGCAATCTCCTGAAGCAGTATCGTACTTCCTTCGTAAAGCTGACCGAAAACGTGAAGGTCATCGTCAAGCTGAATGGCGAGATGACCAAGACGGCCGCGTCCATCGTGAAACTTTCGGGCGAACTGCGCTCGGATCTGACTGCCGACCAGCAGCGCATCGAGGCGAGCGCCAATGCGACGATCGGGGACACCGAGCGGCTGATGCTGATGATGGCGCTCGGTGGCCTTGCCGTCGGTGTCGCGCTGGCCTGGATGCTCGGGAACGGCATCTCGCGTCCGATGATTGCGATGTGCAAGGCGATGCGGGAGCTGGCCTCGGGCAATTTCGACGTGGTGCTGCCGGGTCTTGGTCGCAAGGACGAGATCGGCGAGATGGCCGGAGCGGTCGAGGAGTTCAAGGTTCAGGCGGTGGCCAAGGCCGAGCGCGATGCCGCCGCCAGCGAAGCCCAGAACCGGGAGCAGGCTGCAAGCCGGCGCGCCGAGCTGATTCGCTTCGCCGACGATTTCGAGAACGCGGTCGGCGCCATCGTCTCCAACGTCTCGGCTTCCGCCGTGCAGCTGGAATCGGCAGCCTCCACGCTGACCCGCACCGCCGAGACCACGCAGAGCCTGTCGAGCCAGGTCGCCGGCGTCTCCGAGCAGGCGTCCTCCAACATGCAGTCGGTTGCGACCGCGACCGAAGAGCTCTCGGCCTCGGTCGAGGAGATCGGCCGCCAGGTCCGCGATTCCAGCCGGATCGCCGAGGCCGCCGTGGTGCAGGCCAAGGAGACCGACGGCCGCATCGGCAAGCTGTCGCATGCCGCCCAGCAGATCGGCGAGGTCGTCAAGCTGATCACGGCGATTGCCGAGCAGACCAATCTTCTGGCGCTCAACGCCACCATCGAGGCGGCGCGCGCCGGGGAGGCCGGCCGCGGCTTTGCCGTGGTTGCGAGCGAAGTGAAGTCGCTGGCGAGCCAGACGGCGAAGGCGACCGATGAAATCTCCTCGCATATCACCGGCATGCAGGGCGCCACGGCCGAATCGGTTGCCGCGATCAAGGAGATCGGCGCGACCATCGGCCAGATCTCGTCGATCTCGACCTCGATCGCGAGCGCCGTCGAGCAGCAGGGCGCGGCGACGCAGGAGATCGCCCGCAGCGTCCAGACCGTCGCGCAGGGCACCCAGACCGCAGCCACCGATATCGGCGAGGTCAACCGCGGCGCCGCCGAGACCGGCTCGGCCTCGGAAGAGGTGCTGAACTCGGCCAAGACGCTGTCGAGCGAAAGCACCCGCCTGCGCGCCGAACTCGACCGCTTCATGGCCAATATCCGCGCGGCGTGACGCTCGGACCGCGCCACTTCCTCCGTCGTCGTGCTGGCCAAGGCCAGGACCCATTCCCCCCGGAAACCGTTGCTGCGCGAAGCGGGTAACTCCGAGTCTTCGCCAAACCACGTCTTGTGATGATGGGTCCTGGATCAGCGCTTCGCTTGTCCAGGACGACTGCGGAGCTCTGAAACTCACTCCTTCCCGAAAGCCCGCTTCAGCTCCACCTTTGCGCGCTCCAGTCGCGTGCGCTGCGTCTTCGGTAGCGTCTTGCCGGCGCGGTTGATGTAGAACGTCAGCATCGACAGCGCAGAGCGATAGGCGCCGGTCTTGCGGCGCGAGCTGTGCTCGGCCGAGCGCTTCAGGGAGCCCGCGATTTTCCTGGGGTCCTTGAGCTTGAACACACCGTGCTTGAGATCGAGCGCGTTGCTCTCCTTCGTCACACGTTGCGACCATCGCTTCGGTGCTGCGCGGCGGCTTGACCTCTTGCGTGTCGTGCTGGCCTTGCGGCGCGCGGTGCTGCTCGCGCCTGTCTTCCGCGAATGTGTCGTCTTTCTGACCTGAGCCATGCGTCAACTCCTTGCAGCTCCATCGGAAACGGATGTTCTTGGAGGCTGTTCCCAAGGGAACTCGACCTCGTGGCAGACGTTGTCGCAGGCAGGCGGAATGCCGCACCCCCATGATCGGATCGACCCCGTCCACGCCATGTGAACCGGGGCCGCTTCCATTGATCAGACGCAACAACGCGATGGAATTGCAGGAAAGCCCAGCGCTGAATTATGGACCTGCGATCTCGGCGGTGGCGACGGATCGCATCGTCGAGACCAGCATCCCCTCGCGGCTCGACGCGCTGCCGTGGAGCGGCTTTCACACGCGCGTCGTGCTCGCGCTCGGCATCACCTGGATCCTCGACGGGCTCGAGGTGACCCTGGCCGGCGCGCTCTCGGGCGCGCTGAAGCAGAGTCCCTCGCTGCATTTTTCCAATCTCGATCTCGGCATTGCCAATTCCGCCTATCTCGCCGGCGCGGTGCTGGGTGCGCTCGGCTTCGGCTGGCTTACCGATCGCATCGGCCGCAAGAAATTGTTCTTCATCACGCTTGCGCTCTACCTCTCGGCGACGGCTGCGACGGCTCTGTCATGGGATGTGGCGAGCTACGCGGTGTTCCGTTTCCTCACCGGTGCCGGTATCGGCGGCGAATACACCGCGATCAACTCAACCATCCAGGAGCTGGTGCCGGCGCGGTATCGCGGCTGGACCGATCTCGTGATCAACGGCAGCTTCTGGATCGGCGCTGCGATGGGCGCGGTGGCAGCCATCGTTCTGCTCGATCCTGCCGCGATGGGGCCCGACATGGGCTGGCGCCTCGCCTATCTGATCGGCGCGACGCTCGGCCTCGTCGTGCTGTTGATGCGGATGTGGATTCCGGAGAGTCCGCGCTGGTTGATGATCCATGGTCGGCCCGACGAGGCTCATGCGATCGCCGATGAGATCGAGCGTTCGGTCATTGGACACGGCCAGGATACGAGCGACGGTCGCTTTACGAAGATCCGCCTGAGGATGCGCGATCACACGCCGATCGCCGAGGTCATCCACACGCTGTTCTCGGTTTATCGACAGCGCGCGCTGGTCGGCCTCATGCTGATGAGCGCGCAGGCATTTTTCTATAACGCCATCTTCTTCACCTTCGCGCTGGTGTTGACCGATTTCTACGGCATCAGCGCCGATCACGTCGGCTGGTACCTGCTACCCTTCGCCGCCGGCAACTTCCTCGGCCCGCTGCTGCTCGGCCGTCTCTTCGATACGCTCGGCCGCCGCACCATGATCATGTTCACCTATGGCATGTCAGGCCTGCTGCTGGCGCTGTCAGGCTATCTATTCTCGATCGGCGCGCTCAGCGCGCAGGGGCAGACCATCGCCTGGATGGTGATCTTCTTCTTCGCCTCGCCCGCCGCGAGCGCGGCCTATCTCACCGTCAGCGAGAACTTTCCCTTAGAGGTTCGCGCGCTGGCGATCGCGGTATTCTATGCAGTCGGCACGGGCATCGGCGGCGTGATCGGGCCGGCGCTGTTCGGCGTTCTGATCGACACGGGATCGCGCACCAGCGTATTCGCCGGTTATCTGCTGGGGGCAGCCCTGATGATCACGGCTGCAATCGTGGCGTGGCGCTATGCCGTCTCGGCGGAGCGCAAATCGCTCGAACAAATCGCACGGCCGCTTGCCTTTATGGAGTAGACTATGAAATCGGAACTGGCGGAAATGGAATTGGACGAGAAGCTCACCATCCCTGGTGACGACGAGACGCCGGAAACGGTGCCGGTGCCGCACGCGCTCGTGCCGCATCTGAACGAGACCGCGATCCTGCTCGACATCGACGGCACGCTGCTCGACCTGATGCCGACGCCGCGCGAGGTGTGGGTGCCGCCGGGGCTTTCGGACACGCTCAACCGATTGGTGGAATGTACGTCAGGCGCGCTGGCGCTGGTCAGCGGCCGCTCACTCAACGATATCGATCTGATTTTCGCCCCCGACGTGTTTTGCGCCGTCGCCGGTCACGGCGCAGAGATGCGGCTGTCCGCGGACAATGAAGCTGATGCCGTGCATGCGCCGCCGCTGGACAAGGAGCTGAAGCGGCGGCTGGCTGCGATTGCCAAGCTCAGCCCGGGCATTCTGCTCGAGGACAAGGGCTACTCGCTTGCGCTACATTACCGCCTGGCGCCACATGCGGAGAAGGCGATCTACGAATCCGTGTCGCTGATCCGCGCGGACCTGCCCAGTGCGCCGATCGAGGTGCTGCCTGGCAAGTTCGTCTGCGAGATCAAGCATTCAGGCTTCACCAAGGCGAGCGGCGTGCGCGAGTTGATGAAGCACGAGCCCTTCAGGGGGCGTCGTCCACTGTTCATCGGTGACGACGTCACAGATGAGACCGTGTTCGCGATCATGCCTGATATGAACGGGCTCGCCTTCTCGGTCGGCCGCCGCGCCATGGGCGTGAACGGTCACTTCGATGCGCCAAGCGATGTGCGCGCGTTCCTTGCGCACCTGCTCGATCCGAGGTGAAACAAAGGCAGCGCCACTTCGCAAACACAATGCGCGACACCCTTTCGTGGCGCATCGCAATGCATCCTGCGCAATTCCGGGCGCACGAGCTCTCTTTGCGCTGAAATCCTTGGTTCCGCGAGCGAAACCAGTTCCAACGCGCACGCCTGATTTTGGTTTCAATTCGTTGAAACGATGATCAGGAACCATATTGATGAACGGCAGTTAAACGGGTGGAATGAAACAGGAGGGGACGGCCTGTGAACTTAGTCGTCGTTTCAAATCGCGTCGCGCGCGGCAAACCCAATGAGCCCATGACGGGTGGCCTCGCGGCGGCCTTGCTGCCGGTCGTGGAACATTCGGGAGCTATTTGGGTGGGTTCTTCAGGCCGCGTGCGCGATGGCCATCAGAAGGAACCGTTCGCCGAGATCGAAGCGCTGGGGTCGGGCGCGATTGCGACGTTGGATCTGCCGGCGGCGCATTACGGCGGCTATTACGAAGGCTTTGCCAATTCGGCGTTATGGCCGGCACTGCATTCGCGCAGCGATCTGATCCGCGTCTCGCGCGAGGATTATGTCAGCTATCGCGAGGTCAACGCCTTCATGGCGCGCGCCTTGATGCGCTTCCGAAAAGCAAAAACTGCGTTCTGGGTGCAGGATTATCACTTCCTTGCGCTCGGTGCGGAATTGCGCGATCTCGGCGTCGATGATCCGATCGGTTTCTTCCTTCATACGCCGTGGCCGGTCGCCGCGGTGATGCAGGGCGTGCCCAATCATCGCGAGCTGATCACGGCGATGCTGGCCTACGATCTGCTCGGCTTCCAGACCAATGAGGATTGCCAGAACTTCCTCGGTTATGTCGGCGGTGAGCTCGGCCTCGCCGTTGAGAACGGTGTTGCGATCTCTCAGCATGGCCGCACCCGCTGTGAAGTGTTTCCGATCGGCATCGATGCGGAAAAGTTCGCAGCTTATGCCGCGAAATCGGTGTCGCATCCCGACGTGTCTCGGTTGCGGCGCAGCCTCAACGGCGAGCGCCTCGCGATCGGCGTCGATCGCCTTGATTATTCGAAAGGCCTCGTCAACCGCATCAGCGCGTTCGACCGGCTCTGGACCGAGCAGCCGCAGTTTGCGCGCAGCATTTCGCTGCTCCAGATCGCGAATCCCTCGCGGGGTGGCATCGAGGCCTATGGCAACCTCCAGAACGAGGTCGCTCGTCTCGTCACCGACGTCAATGGTCGCCACGGCGAAGTGGACTGGACGCCGATCCGCTACCTCAACAAGGGCTTCAGCCAGGCCGTGCTCGCAGGCCTCTACCGCACCGCGCAGATTGGCGTGGTAACGCCGCTGCATGACGGCATGAACCTCGTCGCCAAGGAATATGTCGCCGCGCAAAACCCGGCCGATCCCGGCGTGCTGGTGCTGTCGAAGTTCGCGGGCGCGGCCAACGAGCTCGACACCGCCTTGCTGGTCAATCCGCACGACATCGACGGCATGGCGCGCGCGATCGCCGTCGCGGCCTCAATGCCGCTCACCGAGCGCAAGATGCGCTGGGACGCGATGATGAAGAAGCTGCGCGGCCACACCATCCAGCAATGGTCCGCCGATTTCGTGGCTGAGCTCGAGAAGTGCCGGACGGAGAAGGCCGCTGTCGCGCCGCTTGCCGCGCAACCGCCGCAGGCGCTACGTTGGCTGAAGTCGGCGATCTCAGGCGTGAGGTTGATCTAAGGTCTCGTCAGGCCGGGCCTGTCCCGGCCATCCACGTCTGACGCCTCGGCTTGAACGTGAATGCCCGGGACAAGCCTGGGGCATGACGGTGCACTGCGAGGGCGGCCCGCGGCGTCAATAACAATACGACACGCCATCCAGAATCGCGCACTGCCGCTTGTTCGGCGCGTTCGGATCATCCATCGGCGCCATACCCTTACCCTGACCGACGAACACGCCTGGCCCGACATGCACTGAGCTTTTTTTGCCGATGATCACGCTCGGATGCGGCGAGGCGCTCGAGCGCGTGCCGTCCGGCCAGATGATGGTATCGCCCGACAGCATTCCGCGCCGCCCGTCGTCGCAGCTCACATCGACGCCCTGCCGCGTGCAGACCTGCGCCAGGGCCGGCGCGGCGAGGGCGATACCCAAGCCCGAAATCAAGCTCAGCGCGGTGATGGTCTTGCAGATGGTCATGGCGTCCCTGGCATGTCTGGCGTCCTCACGTGAATCGTCGCCCCAAACCCACCGATGGTTCAGCCGACCGGCGCGTCAGGACGTTGGCCGGCGCGAGATATTCTCTCGTAAATCCAATATGTTGCGGAAAATTTCACCCGATTTTACCGCGATCCCTTGCAAAATCGTCGGCGCCCCTTCAAGAGAGGGCGCTCCGGAGAGATGGCCGAGTGGCTTAAGGCGCACGCTTGGAAAGCGTGTGTGCGGGAAACCGTACCGTGGGTTCGAATCCCACTCTCTCCGCCAGCCCACCAAAATCACTTCGTACTTCAGACTGGAGACAGGCCAGAAATGCGGCCGTTTCCCGCTGTTTCAACCAACGGAGAATTCTCACCACCTATCGAACTTGGCGCTGGATAGGTCTGGAGAACCGAATTTTCTCCGAATGTTTGAACTCGCAAAATTGGTCTAGTACGGGATTTTTCGGAACATCAATGGCTTATTAGGACAGCGGTTTGAATCTCTCTCCCTCATCCAATACCCTCAGACCATGACGCTAAGCCTTGGCCTTACTCCGGCTGCAAAGCTCCTAGCTATTACCTTGCAACCGGCTGATACCGAAGCTCCTCCAACGCGAAGTTCGCGGCTCATTTTTTGCGACAGGCCCAGGTTGAGCAGGCGGTGCTTTGCTGGAATTTACGAATCTCCATTTTCGTCGGGAAGCGAACTGTCAAACACCAGAACCGGTCAGAGCGCGCCAAAAGTGCCGCGGGCTGCCTGCTGCCAAACGTACGAATAGACGTTGTTGGCTACCAGCTTCTTCTCCTCGGCCGTGAAGGGTGGCGTTGGCAGGCTGGCGTAGATCTGATCGAGTATAAAGACCTCGACGTCTGCCTTGGTCTGCTCCTTTTCCCAGAAGCGGTCGAGTTCCGCCAGCTGGGCTTTGATCGAGGCAAGCAACTCGCGGCTGGCCTGCTTCACTCGTTCGCGGGACCCCCTATCGAGGCCCTCCTTCTGAAGCAGGTCGAACAGGGCCAACTCGTCCTCGCGCAGCCCCTCCCGGGTTGCGCGCATTTGTTCCTCGTCGAGACTGTTCACCAGTTCGACGAGCCGGCGGAATGTCTCCTCGATTGTCGTGCGATCCTTCTCACGGTTGTAGTCGGCGACGATATCCTCGTATTTGCGTTGGTAATCCATCCGCGTCGGGTTGCGAGCAAGCATCTCGGCGAGCTTCTGTTCGACGATGTCCCGGATGTCCTGAATTGCTGTCGCCTTGCGGCTGACCTTCTTCGCAAATTCCTCACGCAGCTTTTCCAGATTGATCTGGCTGAGATCGAACGTCAGCCCTTCGGCCTGATCATCCCCTGGCGCCTGCGTCCGGATCGCCTCGTTTATGATCCGGTGCAGTTCCTTGAGCAGATCGGTCACATCCGCGGTGTCGCGGCGTTCGGTCAACTTCTTGTAAATCGCCTCGATGTTGTCGTGCCGCTCGGCGTAGGCGAACGCCGTCGGCTCCATGAGCAGCGCCATAAAGCGGATGAACACTTGCCGCGCCAGTATTTCGAACCGCCGCTTGGCGTCGTCGCTTGAATAGACGGCATTCACTGCATCGGCAAACCCTCGGATTCGCGCGAACCCCCTGGCCCCGATGAGCGAGCCGGGTTCGAAGCCGACGTTCCGAAGATGCGCCTCGGTCGCCTCGATGGCCTCGATGAGCGCCTGCACCCGCTCCTCGACCGGCGCGAGGATGTCGTCGCCGCCAGCGCCGTCCTCGCCGAGCGCGTATTGCGCCAAAGCGGCGCGCAGGCTTGCCAGCATCCCGTTGTAATCTACGATCAGGCCGAAATCCTTGCCTGGACAGACGCGGTTCGCCCGTGCAATCGCCTGCATCAGGGTGTGGGCTTTCATCGGCTTGTCGATGTAGAGAGTCGACAAGGACTCCACGTCAAAGCCCGTCAGCCACATTGCGCACACGATCGCTACACGGAACGGATGTTCCGGCGTCTTGAAGGCCGTTTCGACATCGACACGCTTGCCATCGTTCGTATCGAAACCCTGTTTCATCAGAGCACGATGCGGGATGATATCGAAGTCCCATTTTTTGAAGTCGGCGACCTCGTTCTGCGCCTCGCTGATGATGATCTCGATGATGGTCTCGTTGATCCAGTCCGACTGGCGCTTCAGCTTCGCCGCTTCTTCGAATAGCACGGCGCGCGCCGCTTCGTCGGCAGTTGCTGTCGCTTCCGCCTGCTTTGCGTCGCCGGCAAGCCGCACCTGCGCCGCCTTCGCCTCCCAGAGCGGGATGATGCGCTGATGCATGCGGGCACAGGTGATCTTATCGATGCAGACCAGCAACGATTTTCCTGACTCCCATCGGGTCGCGCAGTGTTCGACGAAATCCGCCGCGATCTTGTCGAGACGCTCGTCGGCGGTGATGATCTCGTAATCCTTGCCGAGCAGCTTATCGAGCAACGCCGCCTGGTCGGGATCGAGTTCGGCCTCCTCGATCTTCTCCGCGATCCGGCTGTTGAGATCCTGCCGGGCGACGCCAAGCTTCTCGCCGCGGTTCTCGTAAACGAGCTTGACGGTGGCGCCGTCCTCCTCCGAGCGCTTGAAGTCGTAGCGCGAGACATAGTCGCCAAAGATGCGCTTGGTGATCTCATCCTGCTTGAACAGCGGCGTTCCAGTGAAGCCAATGAAGGCGGCATTTGGCAGCGCGAGCCGCATGTTGCGCGCCAGGCGCCCCGATTGAGTGCGGTGCGCCTCGTCGGAAATCACGATGATGTCGTCGCGCTCGCTGTAGGGGTGTTTGGGATCGACGTCCCTGTTGAACTTGTGAATCAGGCTGAAAATATACGGATGGTTTTCCTTCAGGAGGCGTTCAAGATCATCTCCCGTTGCGGCGCGCGGCGTTTCCTTGCCCGTGACGCCGCTGCCCGCGAAGGTCTTGTAGATCTGGTCGTCGAGGTCGTGCCGGTCGGTCATTAGAAGGAAGGTAAAATTCCCTTCCACTTTCCGCCGCACCTTCTCGGCGAAGAAGGCCATTGAATAGGACTTTCCGCTGCCCTGCGTGTGCCAGAACACGCCGAGACGACCGAGATCAGGATGCGCACGCTCGACAATGCTCACCGGCCCTTCGGGGATGAAAGGCGACTGAGGAGCTTCCTCCATCCCGACCGGCGCCGGCAGGCGCCGCCGATCCTTGGTCGGTCGCTTCTCCAGTGGCAGTTCGATGACGCGATGTCGCAGCCGCTTCTCGGGCGGAAACTCGCGCTTCAATGCCTCCTGCCGCTCGACCGATGACACCGCAAGGTTGACGCCGAGAACCTGGTGATTGCGCGCCACCACCTTGCGCGTTGCGCCCGGCTTACTCTCATCGAACAGCACATAGTTCTCGATGATGTCGAGCAGCCGGTCATGCGCCAGCATGCCATCAAGAAGCACCTCGGCATCAACCTTGCCCTTGTCGGTCTCGTCGAGGCGCTTCCACTCGTAGAAGTGCTCCCATTCGCTGGTGATCGAGCCGTAGCGGGCGCGATCCCCATTCGAGACGATCAGGAAGGCATTGTGATGGAAAGCATGCGCGATGACGTTCTGGTCCATGTAGTCGGAGAGATTGCCGTCGAATCCTGCGCGGATGTTCTTGTAGACGGCCTTCAGCTCGATGAAGACTAGCGGCAGGCCGTTGACGAAGCAGACGAGATCGGCGCGGCGGTTGTAGTTCGGCGTTCGCAGCCCGGTGAGCTTCAATTCACGCACGGCGAGGAAGCGGTTCGAGCCCGGCTTGTTGTCGAAGTCGATCACGCGGGCGCGTGCGTTGCGGAGATGGCCGGCTGCATCGCGATACGAGACCAGAACTCCGTTGCGGATCAGGCGATGGAAGTCCTGATTGTGTTGCACCATCGAGCGGCTGAAATTGTGAACGGTCAGCGCCCGCATAGCCGCGTCGATGGCGGCTGACGGCAGATCGGGATTAAGGCGCTCAAGCGCAGCGCGGAGGTCGCGGGTTAAGACCGCCTCAGCCGTATCCTTGCGGCCGAGCGTACCCCCCGGTCCGAAGTTCTCGTCGTTCCAGGCATAGACACTCTCCCAGCCGAGCTTCTCCTTCAGATGCGCGGCAAACGTCGCCTGAACCAACCGGTCCTCGCTGTTGATGCCGGTTACCGCCATGTCACGAGGTCCTTCGCTTAGACGTCATGCGGCAATCGCCCCGGTCATTAGGCGTGGAAGGAGCAAGTCGCGAGCTTGGGCGAGTTTTTTGTTCTGCTGCTCAAGTAGCTTCCTTTGCGCGAACACAACTCGAACCTGTTCATCAAACAGCGATGTCAAGCGCGGCAATGGGATCACGACGTTTGCAGCATGGGCGACTTTTCGATCCAGAGTCGGCACCGATGCCCCACCGTTAAGTTTCGCGAGGTTCATTTCAGAAAGCAGGAAGTACGCGAAATAGATGGAGGCAGCCTTGAACTCGGTAACCCAAAGGCTCGTATTCAAGGGCCAACATGGATCATCAACAAAGCAAACAGTTCCAAGTGATCCCGAACGGCCGGTGATGAGCGTCGGAAAATTCACTTTCGCGGTGTCATGTTCACCAACGATCCCAGTTGATCCATAAACAGGAATGCCGCCTGGAATGCGGTCACCTATCGGGAGATCAAAACCACGCTGCAAATTGAGTACTGATCCTAAAGTCCGCCGCTCCCAACCGTCGGGAATGCCGTCGGCAATCTTGACGTGTTCGTGGCCGGGGAAGCGGAAGTGGACGAACCACTCGCGGTAGAGCATCCGCGCCGCCTCCTCCAACAGGGCAATCCGCCGCCGGTTGTTCTCGATCAGGTCGTCGTAGGCTGAAAGGATATCTGCGATGGCAGATTGTTCGCGAACACCCGACGGAATCTTAACTCGGCAAGCTTTGATGCGAGTTGGCGAGGTGTGACGAACCGTGGAGCCGCTTGCTGAGCCGCGCACTTGTCCCCGGTAGCTATGCGTATTCAAAAGATAGTATAGAAATTTGCGGTCGATCATCTCTGATCGAGTAACTTGTACCAGACCGAGTCGTTGATTGTGCAGGTACCGGTCACTAGCTGGCACGAAGAAGGCACCGCCTAGAACAGGCGCACGGCTAATCAAATCAGTCATAACGACAAGCAAATCACCTTCGGTGAGCAGATAGCCTTCTGGTACAGGGCCAACATAGAACTTTTCCTTGTCGCCCTTGTCTCTGAAACCGCCATTCTCGTGGCAGTTTCCTGGGGTCAACAGAACCAGCCCGCCGTCGTCCGCAAAGTACTGCCCTTCGAATGCAAAGCCATGCTTGACGTCAGCGAAATCACCAATCTGTCTTTCAACCCAACTCACGCACCCAATCCCTCAAAGTTCTTCGAAATGCGCGCGGCCAGTTCCGCTGCCTCCTCGTTTAGCTCCTTCAGGTCAATGTGGATGGCGCGGAGCGCCTCCTCGAAATCGAAATCCTCATCTTCTTCCTCCGGTGCCACCCCGACATAGCGGCCGGGCGTCAAGCTCCAGTCATGCGCCTTGATTGTCGCCCGATCGACAAGCTTGACCAGACCTTCCACGTCGCGCAGCGCCGCCTCGGGAAAGCGCTCCTGAAGCCAGTCGGCCTGCCGCACGAAGTAACGCGCGAGCCGCAGCGCCTCGACAGCGTCGGCGCGCGCCCCCTCCAGCGCCTTTCGGGCCTTGGTCACGTCGGCATTGTCCCATGCCTCTGAATCTCGCGCATCGAGCTCCTTCACGGCGATATCGATCGCGCGACCCGCGAGCTTCGCCGCAAGGTCGATCTGCTTGGTCAGGTCGCGGCATCGGTCCGCCAGTGGATGCAGGGCGAGGCGCGCCGCATTGAGACCAGTATTGTCACGGCTAATAGCCGGCCAAGCGGTCACTTGCGCCGTCGACTCTTCGCCGAAGGTCCCGATATCCTCCGCCAAAGTTCTGCAGGTGGCGGTTAGTTCGGCCCACGGCTCCGCCAGCGGATCGTTCTCGCGCTTGAGCTTGGCAAAGGGAGAAATCTGGGTGATGAGCTTGCCGATTGTCTCCTCGAAGTTAGCGAGCGGCTCAGTTGCCGCTTGGCCGCCCTTGATCGCCTGCGCCAAATAGGATTCGACGAGCTCGAGGAAGCGGTTCGCCTGACCGCGATAGAGCCAGACGATGGCCGCGATGTTTTTCTGCTGCTCCGGACTGAAATCGCAGACTGAGCGCGACACCTTGCGGAAGATGTTCCGCGCATCGAGCATCAACACATGGTCGGCCCTCGCTTCTTCTTTCTCCTTCGCGCGATCAAAAAACCAGAGCTGGCAGGGAACCGTGCGCGTATAGAAGAAGTTACCGCGGATATCGATCATCGCGTCGACCGCGCCGGTCTCGACCATCTTCTGCCGCACGATTGCCTCGCCGCCTCCAGCACTCGATGCCTGCGAGGACATCACGACGCCAGCGCGGCCAGTCTCGTTCAGATAGCTGTAGAAATAGGATAGCCAGAGAAAGTTCGCGTTTGAGACCTTCTTCGCCTTGTTGACGCTGGGCAGACCGAACGGCAAGCGCTTGTCGCTCTTGATCTTGTCTGCGTCCACTTCGTCCACGTTGAACGGTGGATTGGCCATCACGAAATCGCATTTCCCCGTGAGTTCGTGGGGGTCCTTGTAGTAGGTGATGGCTTCATTGCCGGCCCGGATCGTGCCCTCTAGGCCGTGGACCGCGAGGTTGATCTGGGCGAGCCGCGCAGTCGTTTCGTTTTTTTCGTGGCCATAGAAGGTGACGCGCTTCATCGTATCCAAGCCTTCGTCCTCGATGAAGTGGCTCGATTGCACGAACATGCCGCCCGAGCCGCAGGCTGGATCAAGGATGGTCCCGTGATCCGGCTCGATGACGTTGACGATGGTCTGCACGATTGAGGGCGGGGTGAAAAACTCTCCGTTGTCATGCGCGCCCTGCTTGGAGAACTCGGCAAGAAAGTATTCGTAGATGCGGCCAAACACATCGCCGGACGCTTTACGCAAGCCTTCCGAGTCGAACATGCGCATCATGTCTTCCAGCACGCCACCCTCGAATCGTGCGTAATCCTTTGGTAGTTGGCCGGCGAGCGGCGGGAAGGCGGCTTCGATTGCTTCCATGGCGGCATTGAGCGCCGCGCCGAGATTCCCGTCTTTCGGCGTCTTCAGAATCACGTCGAACAGTGCGCTTTCGGGCAGGTTCAGGGCGCGACGGCGAGTGAAGTCGGCGTCGACCAGCGCCCGGTCCGGCATCTTGCCGGCGGCCTTATCGGCCTCGATGGAGGCCTCCGCCTGATAGAAGCGGTTCGTCGCATGGCGCAGGAAGATCAGCCCCATGATGGGCATGAAATACTCGTTTGACGCCAGATTGGAGTTCGCCCGTAGATTGTCGGCGATCTTCCAGAGCCCGGCTTCAAACTTTCCGAGTCCCTCCAGATGGTCAGCCACCGACGCGCCTGGATTGATGTTGGCAGGGTTCGGGTTCCTTACGCTAACGTCCATTTCTCAGCTTTTTTCCCTAATATTTTCGACGATTTTATCGGGCGCGCCTCGGTTTCAAGGCCGTAGACGTCCGGTCGTTTAGCAGATCCTGGATATTGCCGACCAGCACGCGCGGCCGCTTGTGGCATCGTCTTGGTAGTAACGAGCTTGGGGATAGGGGACGCTGTTCGGTGAATGGGAACGGGCCCGCCTGCAGGCTTTGGTGGAGAAGACAAACGCAATGTCGAACGGCAAGCTCGCCTCTTGCGGCCAGCGCTGTTTGGATGGAATTCGGACGGCTATTGCCAAATCGATTCTCTTTCCCACCCAGCCGGGAAGCCGGCTCCAGAAAGTGAGACAATGTTTGATTTCGGAAATCCGCCAACCAGTTGCGTGAACCGGCTGGTCCAGCCGGAGCCCGGGTTTATTGATTTCAGTAGAAACGCACAAATGCAAGCCATGCCATAGACGCGCGTCTGCGCATGCGTATTACCGAGCAGATGCGCCAAATCTGGGCAGTCTTGCTTTGAAGGCCATTTCGGCTGGACAGGGCTTGGTTTGTTCCAGAGTCTGCTGTGATGAGCGCAGACATTCCTTGCAACGTTGATTGCGTGGAGCCAGTTCTCCATGATGTCGAATGAGCGCACGTTAAACACTGAAGCTATCGCCGACTGATCAATCTTGTTCAGCCCACTGAAGAGCATGGACATCGCGCCAAAATCCCAAACCTCTGCTGCTATCCAAATAGGTGGATTTTCACCGGGGTATTTGCTCCGGAAGTGTTTGGCGAACTCTTCTTTTGATTTGTCAAAAGCTTCGTCTTGCCGGCGGATCCATTCGCGATGCTTCACGAGCCCCGTTTTTGGGTTCGGTCGTCGCGCAAAATTGCCATGCAGGAGGGCAGGATCGCGATGCGCATCTGCCGACATCTGGCCGAGCTGCAGTGTTATCTGGACTCGAAGAGCGATTTCGATTCGCTCGATCACATCCAATAGCAATAACCGGAACTTCTTATCGAAGACGTAGAGGTCGACGATTTCTGCAAGCTCGGAACCAGGCTTGAAATTGTCGCCAACGATAAGTTTTCCAGCGGCTACGTTCGACTGACGGTAGGGGTACCAGTAGCCACTTAACCTGTAGTACCCGATTTTACCGAGGTAAGAACTCGCCTTCGCATCATCTGAAATGGCCAAGCCTCGCCCTTTTATAAGAGCGATTTGCTGGTTCAGCGTTAGAAAGGGCTTCGCGTAAGCCACAATAGGGCTTCAAAAACGAAGACCGACCCGTACATCTTTCAATGCAGAGGGGCCGGCCGTGTTGCTGCTTATATGAGTCATGCTGGAATCACTGTCAATGGGGTATCTTTTTTATAGACTCGGAACTCTTAAACTTGGCCT
Organism: Bradyrhizobium sp. 154; assembly: GCF_023073875.1. Lineage (NCBI taxonomy): Bacteria > Pseudomonadati > Pseudomonadota > Alphaproteobacteria > Hyphomicrobiales > Nitrobacteraceae > Bradyrhizobium > Bradyrhizobium sp. 154. The sequence goes on along the minus strand of NZ_JADPKG010000083.1, from coordinate 21,054 downwards.
TAAGACTAATTATTGGGCTAGTGAACAGTTGTGTCGAGAACTAATTGCAATCCGAGACCTTTTGCGTGGGCTTAGCGTCGCTCAGGCCGCACGATTTCAGATAGTGCATATCAGGAAAAACCATTTAGTATCAATAGCATGCGTTGTTTTATCGCGATCCCTCCCTCGGGCAGCGAGATGGGCACTTGTCGATAGCGCCCCCATGCGATCGGCTCACCAACACGAGGCAAATTCCATAACATTCGATCAGCGAATTCCGCTTCCACCTGGTGCCGTAGAGGGGCGTTAGGTGGTTTCAGGCTTCGCGGGCCAGGGAGCTGATCAGAGCCTGTTGCTCGTCCCACGCGGCGGGAATGGATCTCAAGAGCTGCGCCAGCTCGAGACCTTCCGGTTGCAGCCCATTCAGGATGGCTTCGGTGATGGTGGGGGAGAGCAGGGTGAGGCGAAGCACCCGGCAGAGATAGGACTCGTTGATCTTCTCCGCCTTGGCCAGTTCTCGCACCGAACCAAACAGGCTCGACTCCAGCATGTGACGCCAGCGATGGGCCCGCACCACGGCTTTAATCAACGTGTTGTCGACCTGCGGCTTCGGCGGTGACCAGGCCTCCGCAGTCGCAGGAGTTACGACGCGTTTGCGTCCGCCCTGCCGGCGGAACGAGATCGGGATGCTCACGACCATTGTTCGGCTATCCCGACTGAGCTTGGGTCGGCCAAAAGGTCCAAGGGTGAGGGTAGTCGGTCGGTTCATTCGGCGGCCTGCTGGAAGGGCGGCGGTTGTAATTCGGAAGAGAGCGAGGTCAAGCCTTGGATCTTCAAGGTGATGTCCATCCGCTCGGCATGCATGTCGATGCGCTCGACGAGCAGCTCGACAATACGCGCCTGTTCCGCTGGGAATAGCTCATCCCAGAGCTCGTCAAAGCCGAGCAGCGCGCTCCGTACCTCGCCCTCGGTGACGTTAGCATTTTGTTTGCGTAGGACGCGCCAGGTCTGGACGATCACTTCTGGAGTCTGCAGCAGTAGGCGAAGCTGATCGATGATAATCCGCTCCAACTCGGCCGCGGGCACCAACTTGACGGGACAGTCTGATCTCCCCTGTTTCATTGCGGTCTGGCTGATGTAGTAGCGATAAAGGCGGCCGGATTTGCGGGTGTGCGTCGGCGACATCGCCGCGCCGTCAGGCCCAAACAGCAAACCTTTCAGAAGGGCAGGGGTTTGTGCCCGGCTGTTGTTCGCGCGCTTGCGCGGGCTTTCCTTGAGAATCGCGTGGACCTGATCCCAGAGCTTTCGATCGATGATCGCTTTGTGCTCGCCCGGGTATGAGGTACCTTTGTGAACGGCCTCGCCTAGATAGACCCGGTTGTGGAGGATCTTATAGAGAACCCCCTTATCCAGGAGGTGTCCGTATCGAGTGCGTTCATTGGCGGCAACAAGCTCGCGAGCCAGCAGGGTCGCGGACTTGAGCTGCACGAAGCGCCGAAAAATAGCTCTGACCCGTTCGGCATCGGCTTCGTGAATCAGCAATTTGCGATCGCGGACTTCATAGCCGAGCGGCGTCCAGCCGCCCATCCACTTGCCGCGCTTGCGAGAGGCTGCGACCTTGTCACGGATCCGCTCGCCAATCAGCTCGCGCTCGAACTGGGCGAATGTCACCAGGATGTTCAGCGCCATACGGCCCATGGCGTCTTTGGTGTTGAAAGACTGCGTGACGGACACGAACGTCACCCCATGGCGTTCGAACATCTCGACAAGATTGAGGAAGTCGAGCATTGAGCGCGAAAGTCGGTCGATCTTGTAGACGACAATGACGTCTATCTTGCTGGCCTGGACGTCTGCGAGAAGTCGTTTCAGGGCGGGTCGTTCGAGTGTGCCGCCCGAGAATCCGCCATCATCGTAGCGATCGGAAACAGCGGTCCAACCTTCAGCCCGCTGGCTCACGATATAAGCTTCACAAGATTCTCTCTGAGCATCCAGAGAGTTGAAGTCCATATCGAGACCTTCTTCGCTCGACTTGCGGGTATACACCGCGCAGCGGAGTTTACGGACCGAGCCGGGGGCTGAGCGGGCTGCCTCGAAGGAATTCGCGAATGGGCTAGTCCGGCCCTTCGCTGGTCTACGGGAAGTCATTTGCCCACCGAGTTCTTTAAGCCGAAGAAGACCCAGCCATTCCATTTGGTGCCCGTGATCTGGTGGGCGACCGAGGAGAGGGACTTGTAGGGGCGGCCGAGATACTCGAAATCGTCGTGGCGCACGGTCACGCAGTGCTCCACGCCTTCCCATTCGCGGATCAGCTTTGTCCCGGCGACGGGGCGCAAAAGCGGTCTGGCCTTCCGGTCCGCCGGCTTCTGGTCGGCATACTGCTTGGCCATGGCCTTAAGCCGCTCGGTGGTTTCGCGAGACAGGCCGCCATAGGCCAATTCCTGGATGCGGTAGGCGAGCCGGCTCTCTAGGAAACGGCGGTTGTAGGCGGGGGCCTCGGTATCGAAAAGCTCACGCCAGCGGGCCTTCAAAGCGGGGGCGGAGGCGCCTTTCACGGCCGCCAGCTGCGCCAGCACGGATGATTTCATGGCCGATTTCCATTCTCCAATACGGGTCGAACACCGCTCTGGCTGGGCGAGAAGTGAAGCGAACTTTCTCCGGAGTTCGCGAATTTTCCACTGGACTTCCTGGCGTCAAGGCGCAGTAGGCCGGCTGCCAATATCTCGGCGATATCTGTGAGATGTTCCGAGCGATCCGAAATGGGACTCGAATCTGGGGCTTTGATCATGAGAAAGAGGGCGACTTGCTGCAGCTCTTCTCCCATGCCTCGACCATGTCCAATGGATAGACCACCCGGTGGCCAATTTTGAGGTACCCGGGGCCGATGCCCTCTTGCCGCCAACGCTGCAGGGTGCGGTGCGAAATCGAGAGGCGCCGTGCCAATGCCTTTTCGCTGAGGTGCGCATTCATTGCCAAATCTCCGTGTTAGTACCTGTGACTACGCAGCGGAGTTTGTTGATTCGCGGAGTTATTGTCGGCGAGCCTAAGGAGGTCATCTAGCGGGAAACGTAAACGCTGAAAACTCAAGGAGTTTTCTTTGTTTGTTACTCGGCTGGAGGCTGGTCGGAGGCTACGGAGGAGGATCAATCGCCAGCCGATACATCCCATTACCGTCCGACTCAATTATCGATCGGCCGCCTTTTTTGGTCTTCAACACATCGCTCATTTTGCTCTGAGAGGAGCCGACCGCTTCCAATAGTTTCTTGCCATTGCGCCAGCCGTTGCCGTCTTCGACACGGGCATCATGCAGAATTCGCACGATCTTGGCCAACTGCGGCGACAACCTGTAGTCTGTCCCATGCAGCGATATGTGGCGGTAGTCGCGGTCATGGCGAAAAGCGTGGTGGCCCCGTTGACCGAGCGCGTTATCTAGCCATTTCGGGGTTGTCCTGACGTTGGAGGGCACGACCGGAAGCTCGAAAAACTCGATCTTTTCAAACTTGCGATGTTCTCCAATGGCTTCGAAGAATTCATAGTCAATTTCAAGAATATCCCAGAGGCTAGGCTCGATAGGAATACGCCCGGAGCCACCTTCCGGAATTCCGGACCCGATGATGTCCGCGTTCGACAGCAGTTCCTTGAATGCTTGGTCGGCTGCCTCGCGAAGCTTCTGATATTCGCGCAGCGCTACTGGATCTCCAATGACGCGATGGGCGGCGATGTCAGAGGGTGGCTCAGCCTGACCTGACAGCCTTACCAATTGAGTAAACTGCGCTTCGTCAGTCCATTTCCTGAAGGCGCTTTCCGGATCAAGCCCTCGCTTTGGACGATTGGGGATCAACGACATAGCCTTTTCCTCAGCCTAACCCTTCACCGGCTTACAGCGTCGGTGATTCGGGCCTTTTCGTCATCTTAGCCCGCCGTTGATATGTCATTGGGGCCGGCTGCCCCATGTCATTGTGGATATTCGGTTGCGCTCCCTTACCCGCAACTACTCCATTCCGTCACGCGACCTTGCAATCAGTGTGCCGAAATCCTTCTGTATGCGTGCAACAGGAATGGCCAACATGGATCGCATAAATCGGGCGGGGGCTTTCCCGATACTAATAGCCTTCAAGGTACTCGCGCTGACGGACGACATGTCGGCAGTAGAGCGCCGAGTCGGTGCAACCCTGCTCGACAGCTTCAATCGGAAAACCGGGCAATGCGATCCCAGCCTTGATAGAGTCGCGAGTCTTTTGAGTGTCCACCGCCGCACGGTTATTCGCGCTACCGCGAAGCTCGAAGCTCGTGGGTTGTTCCGTAAGATCCGTCATGGTGGTCATTCACACCGAAACCACTATGAACCAATCTGGTCCAGGTTCGCTGATCTCGAAGTCAGATGGCGCAGCCGCTTCGAGGCCGCCGCCCGCAAGCGTCGGGCAGGAATGTCATCTTCAGCAGGGCCGGCAAGCCACAGTGCTGGTGATCAAGCCGTCACCCAAACCTGTCGTAATAACCAATCTAAACTAACCTCGTTGGAATCTCGCTCTCACGCCGCAGTCATGTCTGGAAATCGTAACGGCTCGGCAGCCGGGACATCCCGGCCGACGTTGTATGCGACAGCCAGACCTCCTAAGCCATCTCAACAATCAGCAGATGTAGCCAGATGTGCAGCTGAGCGTCGCTGGAGCGACGATCTCTTACGGGAGTTCGCGGGTCAGCCTGCTGTCTATGCGGACGTGGTCGATTTCATAGACGAGGCGTTGCGAATTGCGGCAACAGAGGCGGAGCTTCGCAGCCGAGGCCTTGGCGGCACGCTTATTGTTGAACAGTACCTTGAGTTCGCGGCGGGTATGGGTTCGCGCATAGCGCGTTGGGATGAACAGTGATGTTCGGGCCAAACCGGGGGGCGGGTCAAAAGTCGGTCGATCTGCAGCGGGCAGACCGGCCCCTCTCTCATTCAGGGATTTTTTTCCGGCGCAGGCGAATTTTCGGGCCTGGAAAGGGGCGCATTTCGGGGGCCTCACCCTCCCAAGCAGCTAGCCATGCGGCGACCGACCGCAACACTCTGAAGACGCAACACAATTTGTACACTGGTGGTTCTGTTGCCCTTCGTGTCTGCCTCAACGCAGTCAGCAGCAGGCAAAACCGACCATTATTTTCCTTTGAGCGCCTAGGATGTTCACGCGCGGCCCCGCTTAAAAAGGTGAGTCAATTCAATGGCGCTGGTTTCGAAAAAATGTCGCGAAATTCCCTAGGGGGAGGGGGTGCCCGATGACAGCGCGATGTGCAAAGGCCGCGACATGACACAGGCGACGTACCCAGAAGAAGCGAACGTACGACTTCAAATCGAATACTGGCCGCTTGATCGGCTGATCCCCTATGCGCGCAATGCGCGCACCCATAGCCCAGCCCAGGTCGCCGAGATCGCCGGCAGCATTCGCGCCTTCGGCTTTTCGAATCCGATCCTCGTCAGCGAAGACGCAGATATCATTGCGGGTCACGGCCGGCTTGCCGCTGCTCGCAAGCTCGGCCTGACGGAGGCGCCGGTCGTGGTCCTCCGTGGATTGACGGAGGTGCAACGCCGCCAGTTGGTGCTTGCCGACAACAGGATTGCGCTAAATTCAGGTTGGGACAGCAAAATGCTAAGCCTCGAGCTGGCCGACTTGTCTGCGTTGGGAGCCGATCTCGCATCTATCGGCTTCAGCAAGAAAGAGTTGGCGGCCGCGCTGTCCCGGATCGAAAACGGCTTGACGGACGAAAACGACACCCCCTCGATCGTCGAGGTCGCAGTCTCCCGGCCCGGTGACATCTGGCAGCTCGGCCCTCATCGCGTTGCTTGCGGCGATAGCCGAGATGCAGCTCTCGTCCGTTCACTGCTGGCTGGTGCCTTGCCCCAATTGATGGTCACCGATCCGCCTTATGGCGTCGACTATGACCCGGAATGGCGCCATCGTCGCGGCGTCAACAATTCGAAGCGGACTGGCAAAATCCGCAACGACGAGATCGCCGACTGGGCGCCTACCTGGGCCTTATATCCAGGCGAGATCGCTTATGTCTGGCATGGTGCTTTACGGTCGACCATCGTAGCCGAAAGCCTTCTCAAGAGCGGCTTTTCGATTCGCGCGCAAATCATCTGGGCCAAGGACCGCTTAGTCATGAGTCAGGGAGACTATCACTGGCAGCATGAGCCCTGTTGGTATGCGGTCCGGAAGAAGGGAAACTGGACCGGCGATCGCAAGCAAACAACCGTCTGGAATATCAGCAGTGGCGGGCAGGACGCCGAAACCAAGCATTCGACCCAAAAGCCGGTCGAATGCATGCGCCGGCCGATGCTGAACAATTCCAGTCCCGGACAGGCGGTGTATGAACCCTTCCTTGGAAGCGGAACGACCCTGATCGCGGCGCAATCGTGCGGGCGTATCTGCTTGGCATCCGAGATCGACCCGTTGTTCGTCGACGTTGCGATCCGCCGATGGCAAGCCTTCACAGGGGAGAAGGCAATTCGCGAACGAGATGCCGTCGTCTTTGAAATGCTGGAGCAGGAGACGCAATCAGCGGGCGGCGCTCGTGGTCCGCTGGTCTGATCGGAACGGACATGCGTGGCCGTCGTCCAAAACCAACAAGGATCAAAGCTTTGACTGGTAATCCGGGGAAGCGTCCCCTCAACATGCACGAGCCGCGGCCTGAACCTGCGCTACCCGAGTGTCCACCGGAGCTCAATTCGGTTGCCAGACGGGAATGGGCGCGGCTGACCGGGGAGCTTGCAAAGCTCAGTCTCATAACTCACCTCGATCGCGGCGCGCTGGCCACCTACTGCGGCGCTTATGCAATGTGGGCGGAAGCGATGGAGCAGATTCAGAAATTTGGTACGATGGTCAAATCGCCGACAGGATATCCGATACAGTCGCCCTACCTGGCAATTTCGAATCGACAGGCGGAGATCATGATGCGCATTGCGTCGGAGTTCGGTTTCACGCCCGCAAGTCGGAGTAGAATATCCTTGCCGTCGCGAGATCAGCTTCCACTTTTTGATGGCGAGGATGGGGAGAGCTGAATGCTCTCTCGAATTTAGGTCAGTAAGCCATTATGTTAGTTGCTTAGGCGCGGCAACTGCCAGACCGCTCCTCGCAAGTTGAGCGTTTGCCTATATTCGAGAGCCTCGGCAGCCTCACGGAACTCCAGAAGTTCTCCAGCCAATTCGCAGAGGAGTGCTTTGACGGCCGACGGGCGTGCGCGGAAAAACTCGCGGCGGCGATTTACCGCATTCACTCTCGAGTCCCCAAGGCGCTCATGCATGGCAGTCTCGATACCGACAGCGTCATTTGAGAAGAAGAGTGCGTGGACGTCGAAGTTGAACGGCACCGATGCGTCACTCAGTTCTCGTATGCGCTCCATAGGATCGAGCCTCCGCGTCATTCCGACTTTGACCATCTCTTCGCCGAAGGAGCCAATGTTGGAGATGACGTAGACATATCCGGCCTTCGTGTTGGCCGCCCGTGCCTCGACGCTCTCGATCGCGTTGCTAACCTCTGCTATCTGCAAGCGCAGCCGCTGCATTGCATCTTGATCGCCCTTAGCTTCCAGCGCCTGAAAAGCATTCTCATAATGAAGCTTCTCTTTTTCCAGCTTCGCCCGCTCCCGTTCGATTTCTTGTTGAGCTTTCCGCTCTTCGCGCATGCGCTCGCGTTGCTGCCTCTCCTCCTCTTTTTCTTCTGACTGCTTCTGAAGGAAATCGGCAGTAAGGCGAAGTTCGTCAACACGCAATTGAAAGTACGCCGGAGAGACCTGCAGCTGCATGGTCTTGCCAAGTTTGCGTATTGTCTCCTCGACCTTGCTTAAGCGATCAACTGCGCTGTCGAGTTTATAGGGCTTTAGAGTGCGAACTAGATTGTCCGCCTCAGCATTGAAGGCTCTCAGCATCAGCTTAGAGGCTTCACGAACCATCTTTTCACCCTCGGAGGCGGATCCGTTCACCTGCCAATCGGTGCTTGCCAAGATCGCGCCGCCATCCTTTTTGACTGCTGCCTTGATGGCGTCTTGCAGGCGGTCGAGCGCAGCCTGGTATGCGACAGCATTGGTGAGCGGATGGTTATATTCGTAAACGCCAACTTCCTGAAGAAGTGCGATCTCTCTTGTCTCGACAATGGCGCGGCGTGCTTCAGCAAGCTCGGCGGCAATCGCGCGCTTTCCTGCCTCGGCCCGCGCACGTTCCTCGCTTATGTGTTCATTCAATATCTCGGCTTCGGCTTCAAGGTACTTTCGGCGAGCTTCAATTTCCAGCAGGGAGGCCCCTCCGATTTGCTCCAGTTGCTTCACTGCCTCTTCGTATCGGTCCGTGACCTGTGTAACGAAGCCGCTCAACTCTTGGCAGCGTAACAGGGCGTCATCACGCTCTTGCTTCAATTGTTCTTTTTCTCTCATGAGCTTTTCGGCAAACTTTCGCGCGCCAAAGAAGGGTATGGCGGCGCTTTCGCTGCTCTTTAAGTGCGACATGGGACTGCCCTCGACCGGATACTACCGAACTGTAGGCCGCTCGCATTAACAGCGGGTTGTAACTACAGATTGCGGGGGCGACAGCTGATGGTGCGTTCAACGCAAAAGGTTTTTCAAATTGTTTGGAGCAGCTTCTTCGTCCAACGCCGGGTCAGCCGAATGTGACCATGACGTCGTTCATTGGCCGATGTCTTCCATAACATCTCGTACCCGAATCTGCTGCGTGCCGATGCAACAATCGAATAGCAGCTTACCATATGCGACTGGCAAGCCCTGCCGCCGAGCGATGACCGCTTCTGGCCCGAGCCGGAAAGCAGGTGCCGGGAGCTGATCTCCGCTTATGAGCCAAATGCGACATCGAGCTGATGGTCAATTTCCACTATGCCCAACAGGTTGATAAGAAAGCCGGAAGATCTTCCAGGACTTGATGCTCCCAGCCAGCCGGCCGAAAGGAATACTCTGAAAGTCTGGCAAGCCTGGTGCTCCCATGGAAGGTTGAGCCGATTCGGAGGAAGTCGTTCCATGGACGAAGATATTCTGCGCAAATTGGAGGGGCGTCTCGGACCGCTCCGTGCGAGACAGCGATTGGCCATCGAGACGGATCATGAGGCACGGATCTTCGGCCACGGCCTTCTCTCCTTTCACATTGAGAACTGGTATCCGGTCCATTCTGTCATTCGAAATGCACTTAAGCTGGCCGGTCTCTACTGGCGTGGACGCCGAAATACAGGAAACATTCTCGTCAAACGCAATGATGTTGTATTCGAAGAATTGCCACGGCTTTTCGACGGCTTCACCATCCTCCACCTTAGCGACATGCATGTCGACATGAATGAGGGTGCCATGCAGCGCCTGATCGAACTCGTCGGCGACATGCGTTACGATCTATGTGTTCTAACCGGCGACTATCGGGGGAAGAACTTTGGACCGTTCGAGGCAACCTTGAACGGCCTCGCACGAGTGCGAGCTCTTCTAAAGGAGCCCGTTTATGGAGTTCTGGGCGACCACGATACCATCCAAATGGTTCCGGGGCTGGAAGCCATGGGGATACGTATGCTGCTCAACGAGAGTGAGGCGATTGTGCGCGGCGATCAGCAAATCTATCTAGCCGGGATCGATGACGCCCACTGCTTCAAGTCCGACGATATCGAAAAAGCTGCGTTGCAGATCCCGTATGGCGAGTTCTCCATTTTATTGTCGCACACACCGGAGATCTATCGTCAGGCGGCTCATGCCGGTTTTAATTTGTTGCTGAGCGGGCATACGCACGGTGGGCAGATCTGTCTGCCAGGATCTATTCCGATCATTCTTGATGCAGACTTGCCTCGACGGATGGGGGCAGGAGCTTGGCAGTATCACGACATGACCGGCTACACCTCTGTGGGTGCTGGATCGAGCGTCATTCCTGTTCGTCTCAACTGTCCACCAGAAATCACCCTGCACCGGCTTCGTTCGGGCTGACGGCGGGCTAATATGGTTCGTCGCGCAGGTTGGCTCGGAATAGAAAACGAGACAGAATTAGCGCGCCGATAAAAAAGATCCCGACACCGAGCGCTATGTCTGCGATCGTCAATGAAAGCGCGTCGCGGCATGCCAGCATCGGAAATAGGGATTCGGGAATCTGATCGAGCCCGAGTGCCTGGCTGCTCGGCGGATAGTTTAGGCGGCGCTTCAGGAAGCTGGAGAACAAATCGCCCGCCATAGCCGCGCCCGCTACGATTGCACCGATCATCATATCCAGACCGATAAGCGGAGCGCTTGCTGTCGTGATGAGGACTGAAATCAAAATACCGCGGATGGTTTTCGATGGCCCAAACAACGGCCTCCCATCAAAAAATACGATGCCGGCATCCACCGGAAAGGAAAAACGTGGGCCAAAAATCTTCTTTGCAACGATCGGTGTGCCGTTCGCCAACGTCATTAAAACCAATAATTGCAGAATATGCAGAAATTGCATTTCTTCAGGTTAGCTTATAGTTGCATCCGAGGGTATTTCGATCTTCATCGACCATTGCGGGCCCCTTCAGTGGAACGTCTTGCGCCGGTCATCCAAGGCTCCCCGTCGTGCCTCATCCATAACCTGAAGTCGCTGTCGCTGCTCGGCCGCGCCGACGTGATCGAATAGCGATGCAGTTTGCTGCAGTGCACGAGCTATATGACCCAGCGCGACATTTAGTGGAAGCGTGGGAATTAGCCACTGTCGGGTTGACCTTGGCCTCATGAGAATACGCTATATCTATCCGAAGGCCGTTCAAAAGGACTAGCTGGTGGACGAAGACATTCTGCGCAAGCTCGAGATCCGTCTCGGGCCGCTCCATGCCCGGCAGCGATTGGGGATTGAGAGAGATCACGAAGCTCAGGTATTTGGCCAGGGCCTCACATTTTTCCACCTTGAAAACTCATCTTGGGCCGAGTGGATCATTCGAAATGTTCTGAAGGCAACGGGGCTCTACTGGCGTGCACGACAGAATGCAGAACGCATTCTCGTCAAACGAAACGAAATGAGGTTCAAGACATTACCGCCCCTCTTTGAGGGCTTCACCATTCTCCACGTTAGCGACCTTCACGTGGATATGAATGAAGGTGCCATGAACAGACTCATCGAGCTGGTTGGCGAAATGCAGTACGATGTGTGCGTCCTAACTGGCGATTATCGGGGGCGGACGTTTGGGCCGTTCCAGCTCGCGCTGGATGGCGTCGCGCGATTGGGAGCTCATCTGAAACAGCCGATCTATGCCGTGCTCGGCAACCACGATACGATTCAGATGGTTCCGGGTCTCGAAGCCATCGGCATCCGCGTGCTGCTCAACGAATGCGAGACAATCGTTCGCAAGGACGAACGGATCTTTCTAGCGGGGATCGACGATGCACATTTTTTCAGAGTGGATAATATCGAAAAAGCCGCTCTCTCGATACCTCGCGGTGAATTCTCGATCTTACTGTCTCACACGCCGGAGGTTTATCGTCAGGCTGCCCATGCCAACTTTGATCTCATGCTGAGCGGCCACACCCATGGCGGTCAGATTTGTCTCCCCGGATCCATTCCCATCAAACTCGAGGCGGTGCTGCCAAGACGGATGGGGGCGGGGCCTTGGCAGTACGGCTATATGACCGGCTATACTTCCGTGGGTGCGGGCTCGAGCGTCGTTCCTGTGCGCCTCAATTGCCCGCCGGAAGTTACCTTGCACCATTTACGACGCGCCTGACGCTGACACTGACCTAATGCGTCATTACGTACATGAGCCCGCAGCAGAGCCGGAGAGAGAAGTCGCTCGCCCGGTCTCTTCCTGAGCTCGAAACGAAGCGCTTGATCAGTTCCGGTGGTTCTTTGGCAATGGTGATGTCGATGGAAGTTTGGCAGAGCGGAGAGAGCTTGGCAGAGCTCAGATGTCTTGACTTCACGCCTCCATTTTCTTCTTCTGAAGTCGCAACGTAGTTTTGAAGGATTCTGTCGAGCTCAAGCATGCAATTCCCAATTGCGGGGACGCCCCCATGAGATGTGGGGCGTTGAACTCGACGAAAGTACTGAGCGGTCGTGGTCGGCCGTTGGCCAACTTCTTCCATAACATCTGATATCCGAATGATGCCAGGTCTTGGCGAGAAAGCGGACGCCCGTCGCCGCGAGCTTACCGTCCGTTTTGACCCTGTCCGGCATTCGTGAGCCATGGCGCGGGTCTTGTTCGTCCACTATTTACAGGAAGCGACGCTCATCCTCGAGCTGTCGTTAATCGCTTCCACTCCAAGTGCACCTGATCGACACATCTTTGGACCGGTCCCGGATAGTCTCGCTCGATCCAGCGCTCATCGGCGGGGCGAACGTCCTCGATCTTCGACAGCCGAAGGCAGATCCACCTGTCCTGGTCGGGACGCTTCGTGCTCGAACTTGCCTCCACAAGGAGGGCGAACGCGCGCTCCTCGCCGGCGGCGTGGCCCACGATGTAGGGGCAGACGGTCTGGCGTTCGCCGTCATTGCTCACGTGAACGGGCCGGCGTTCAAGAAGCGCCTCTCTGAGCGCAGTGAAGACTTCGCTGTGGCCTTCGCTCAGGATCTGGAACGGTCGCTTGCGACCGCGGCGGGGTCGGTACGCTGCGAAGTCCGGGCTGAACGTCGCTGCTCGGGTGATCCCCAGGCGCTCCATCAGCGCAAAACTCGTGCGGTCGATGAAGGAAAAGCTCTGGTTCGGGAAGCTAGCCTCTATCTCCGAAGCCGCATCTAGATCGGCGCGAATAACAAGTTCGATCTGGACTCCGCTATCGCGCAGCCGCTCCCAGAAATTGTCCGCAACGTCCTTGCCGAATTTTGCCTTGAGCAGTTGCCACGTCTCGGTCAGTACCAGATCCGTGGTAATGTGCTGGCCGATGCTCCGAAGGATCGACTTGGCGCGCTCATTCTGTGCGTCCCGCTTGGCGGCGGCCGCGAACCACACGGACGTGTCGACGAATGCAGTCATGCGCCTCACTCCTGAACCGGATATTCCCCTATCTCGCCGCTTGAATCGTTCTGCTCAAACCATTTTTTGGCGGCTTCCTTCGACGCAAAGAGCGTGAGCCAATCGGGGTCTCCGATCGCTCTGGACGCCGGATCGGGCGAGTAGAGCCAAACCGATCCTTCGGCTGGGCCGCCTTCCACTCGGTATTCCCAGGCAACGCCTTCTGGGTCGTTTTCCTTGAACCACCTATCGGCGACCTCGGCAGATGCAAACACCCTCACCCACTCGGGATCGCCGATCATGCGCGATTCGCCGTCCTGATACTCGTCGAGGTAGAGCCATACGGTTCTGCCCTCCCGACGAGCCTCATCATTCCTGCGCACCGTCTCGTTCACCTTCTGCCGGTCAGCGCGGTCGTTTTCAGGCAGCGACATCACCGCGGCGTAGAGTTCGGCGGGAATGCTGCGCCTATTGCCGGCGGGTTTGTGGCGCCATTCCACCCATTGATCGAACGCATCCGACATGTGGTTTACCTTTTTTATTTGGCACGGAATGGACTGTGGATGGTGAAGGCGTCCGGCGCGATCCCGCTCTCGATGCGCTTCCAGGTCACAGGCGCTGCGATCGGAAATCCTTCTCGGGCTCGCGGGGAATAGGTGCCGATCGCCGTGGTGCCGCGGCCGTTGCGCAGGTAGTCGAGGAAGATGCGGTCACGACGCTTTGCCTGCGCAGACAGCAGGTAGCGGTCTGGATGGCGCGCGGCGAGGGCGGTGACCAGCTGATGCGCCACCCGATGCGCCTTGTCGTGCAACACCGGGTGATCCAGCGGGGCCATCAGGTGGATGCCCTTGCCGCCGGTGAGCTTGGGCCAGGTCTCGAAACCCTCGCGCTTCATCAGGTTGCGCAGATCGAGTGCGGTCTCCACGACGGCATCCCAGTCAACGCCCTCTCCGGGATCGAGGTCGATCACGATGCGGTCGGCATATTCGAAGTCCTCGACGGTCGCATTCCACGGGTGCAGCTCCACGGCCCCGATCTCGACGAGCCCTAGGAAGCCATTCAGGCTGTCGACCCACAGGCGCGTTCCTTGGCCGCCCTCGCGCTTCTGAATACGGAGCTGGTGCACGGCGGCCGGAATGTCCTTCGGCAGCGACCCCTTGTGATAGAAGGTCGTGCCGTGCACGTGACGTACCAGCTTGAGCGGCCGATGCCCGAGGTGCGGCAGCGCCTTCTTCCAGACCCGGGTCCAATAGTCGGCGAGTTCTTCCTTCGACGGAGCTGCGGCTTCGGGCAGCAGCTGCAGGATGTTCTCTCGGGGGACGCCCAGCTTCGGGCGGCCGGTTACGGACGGCACCAGTCGCGGCGCCTTGACCTTGCGCACCGCGAGATCATCCCGAAAGCCCTTGAATACAGCTTCGCGGAGGAGGCCATCATCGGTCAGGGCGCCATATTGGACCTCGATTGCAACGGTCGGGTCGACCCAGGTGGCCTTCGGCTTCTTGATCGCCACATCGAGCGGAGAAGTCTTGCGGATCAACGGATCCAGCCGCTCGCGCAATTCTCGCGCCGTCGTCTCGGTGTAGCCAGTGCGAACCTTACCGGCATACAGCAGCTGTCCGTTCTCGCGCCGGCCGACATACAGGGAGGCGACCTTGCGCGGGCGAGCTCCGAGCTTCTCCACGAATGCGACAATCGGGAAAGTTTCGCTCTTCTTGCACTTGAGCTTGGCCCACGTCTCTTGCCGCCCCGAGCGGTAGGGCTCGCCGAGTCGTTTGGCGATCAGCCCTTCCAGCCCCAGCTTGCAGCCCTCCTCGAAGACCTCGTTGCCGTCGGCCGCAAGCGCCTCGACGTAGATAAAAGTTTCCGGTGCGTCCTTCAGGAGGCGCTCCAGCAGGCGCTTGCGATCCTCATACACGACCGCGCGCAGGTCGTAGCCGTCCAAGTAGAGGAGGTCGAAGGCGTGGTAGCGCACGCGCTCGCTTTGTTTGGGTCCCAGTTCTCGCCGGAGCTGCTGGAAGTCCGGTAGGCCGCCAAGGCCGTACACCACCGCTTCGCCGTCGATGATCGCGCTGTTTGCCTTGAGCAGGTGGGCGCCGGCTGCGATCGAGGAGAACTGTTCGGTCCAGTCCAGGCCGTTACGCGAATACACCTTGGCGTCCTCATCTTGCAGGTGCAGCTGTGCGCGGTAGCCGTCGGCCTTGATCTCGTAGACCCAGTCTTCGCCGCGCGGCGGCTTCTCGCGCAGCGTGGGATCACACGGCTCGATGTAACCAGGAACAGCGGCTTTGATGGCGCCATGAACACGCGATACTCCCCAACGAGACTGACGCAACGCCACGGCACACATGTCGATTCAACACGGGCCGGCGGATTCGTTCCGCAATTGCGTACACTTTGGCCAGAGGGGCACGCTGAACCCGTGGGGATGGCGCTGCGCCCTGACGCGCCGGAACTGCGACCTTTCTTCCTGCGTTGGCGAACCAGGAGGACTTCTCAGATCGCCAAAGCGAAGAAGCAAACGAGCCGGGGCCGCAAGCAGGATCGTGCCAGCGTCGCGAGCGGGCAGGACTACGAGGTCCGCTACGAAGCAAAGAAAACCCGCAAATCTGCCTCGGCAATGAAGAAGGCCGTCAAGAGAGCCGGCAGCAGTCGCAAGAAGGTAGAGTGGCAGCTGCAGTCTAAATAGGTATTCTTGCTGTTGCTCGCTCTGTCTGCGGCCTGAGCCACGTCACACCGAAATGAGGGTGAGCTCAGGCGTTCAAGAACCGTATCAAGCGAGCCATCGCTGAGCTTCCGGTGTCAGCACGTAACGGTCGCCGGTTTTGACTAGCCACCCTGCCTCGATCATTCGGCTCGCCATCTCGGCTCCGCACAGGGGCTGCGTGCCACGCGGATGGAATAGCTTTCGATTTCGCTCGACCAGGTACCCGTAAAGCTGGACGTGTCTAATTGGCTTCACCATCCCTGGTGTGGGCTGGTTCATGTTGGCGCTCTATTCGCGTCCAGACGGCCCCGGCTCTCAAGGGAGGCTGGAGGTACGGGCCGGGGCCGCTCCGCCGGCTCCGGGAAGAGCCGACGCATCACCAATTCCGCAGCGAAAGCCGACGTTCCTAATTCAGGAAGTGGATGCTCGTGCAAGCAGCTGCCTTCGAGTAGGTCCAGCTTCCGCAGTGCACCGTGCAGTACTCTACGTTCCGGGAGCCAAGTCTTCCTTCACCCCGCGAGCAACGAGGCGCAGCGTCCCGTCCGGTAGCGGCCGCTGACCACGCGGAACAGCGCGCTGATCGCGGCTTGGTTGGTAGTGATCGAATATAGGTTGCACATTTTTCCACCTAACCCGATTCGCGGTCCAACCTACCGCTCTTCAGTCGGGTGCACCCACTTGTAGGGCGTGATCTGCCTCGTCTCAGTCAGTTTGATCACGCGAGCTGGGGGCGCGTAGCGGTTGGTGCGGCAGGAGCGGCATTTCAGCGAAGCTTCGAGTTTCCAGAGCGGCGTATCGCGAGGACGGCGGATGGCGTCGAGAGGCAGGCTTGCTCGCGTCTTGCAGCGGGCGCATTCGACCTCCAGCCAGGCGAGACCGCCATTCAGGCACTGACCGATCGTCGGGGAGGGCCGGGCAGGGCCGCCGTAGCCCTCCATGCGGACGGACCAAGCCTCGGCCTCGGCCCGGTCGGCGGCGCGGATGGCCTGGTCGGCACGCTCTCGCGCTCCCTCAGCATGGATCTTCGCCCCCATGATCCGGCCGCCCCAGATTACCTCTCGCGACTTAGTGCTCATGCGAGATAGATTCCGGCGAACCGAGCGAGAGGCAAGCCGCTAGCCCTAGAGGCCTACCGCCACACAGCGCCAAATGCTTGGTCAAGGACCAACGGTCCCGCCAATGCTAAATTTTGAATTCCCGAAATTTGACTTGCTCCGTCGGGCAAAACAGTGGTTCATAAGGCGCTGGCTCTAACCGCGAGAGGACCAGCGTCAATGGCCGATGAAACCGGGGCGTCTTCAGAGCTGTCGAAGATTGCAAAGCTCAATGGAGATTTTAAGAGGAACTATGGGACGGTGCTGGGCGCGTTCCTTTACTTGCGATCGATCAGCGCCGCCCGCGGCCGCTCTATTTTTTGGGTTGGCCTGCTTTCGGTCGCTTGCTCAGCAGCGTTGGCATGGCTCGGGAAGTATGGCTTTGCCTGGCTAACCTCCGGGTGATCGCGCGAACAGGACCGTCAGCCGTTTTGAAGCAGCTGATCTGACGGCGCTCCCGGGCTTTCTCCGAAAATCTAATGGTTCTCTTCACCCTTCCATCTGTGGGCAGCAAAACGTAGTCAAGCACAGTCTCGTTATGCTCCGATAGTCTGATGGCAGCGATCCAGCCCGCAGGCACGTGTGCATCGTATTGGATGGTCCAATGTGGATAATGAGCCGCCACTTTTCTTGGCGTCCAGCGCGCCGCTCTCACGGAGACGCAAACCGTGCCATTCACACGCAACGAATCGGTCCAACTGCCAGTGCTTGTGCGACCGCCTGACCTCCTGATGGCGGCTCCAATGCGAGTGGCAAGCTGCGTCTTTTGCTCAGACCAAAGAGGACGCGCTTCTAGAAATTCGTAATTGCGCTTCGGAGTGTAGCCGAGCAGTCGATAAAGATTCCGCATGCTGCCGAAGTGGGTTTGACACGTAGCCACACAGGGTAAACCGCATAGCAGGCGAGCGCTACGTGCTAACGCATGAAGCGCAGCGCGCCCTCGCTCGATCGCTTCTCCCTTAAGCCTTCAGGTCCGTGATGCGCATGATCGCCACGACGTTCCCATCGTTGAACGCCTGCTCCTTTGTGTCCTTGTTGCAGGTCCACATAAAATTCTTCCTAACCGTAAAAGTTTTTCTCTCCTGCCCGATCCGAAGCTCCCCTCGGGATGTGGCAGATCATGCCATTCATCATCGGAGGACCCCATGGATCTTCGATCCCGGCTGCATGATGATGTCGCGCATTGAAACTATCCTGAAGCCACGGATGAGAGACGGTGTCTCGCCCTCGTAAGCACGCACTACCACGCCTGGGCCAAGACGTCTCGTCCTTGTAGGACGTGGTTTGAGCGGCGGCTCGCCTCATCGTGGGCCACAGAGACCGCGGCCAGCCCGATTCCCAATGCTGACGTTCGATCGATTCTATTCATCGCTCTTCTCCCGTAGGTCACGCAACAAGCCGCCGCGAAAGCGACCCCGCGCAGTTGTGGAAGGTGAACCGTGCTGCGAACCGAAGAAAAAGAATCAGTTTCCAAAGTGAGCACGCCTGCCGATGGCATCAGTGGCTGCTCGTTCGAGCCCGGACCGCAATTTCGGTTATCCAGTTAGGGCAACTTCACTATACATGACCCAGCGCCCGAGAACCGCATTCGATAGCAAGTCAGCGCGCCTGACCTGCCTCGCTGGTCCGGTCGGCGACAAGTGCGCCACGCACCATTGACGTCCTGTCCGACGGCGACGAGAGCGGCTCGAAAATGTCCGGAGTTGGCCCCAAACCAATTGGCGCAGAGATAGATGCTCGCAGTCGAAGCAAGAGCGAACTCTTCAGTCGCCGCTTTCTTACCGCGATTCAATCTTCGCAGTCATACCTCGTTCAGCAAGGAACCTCTATGCTGCCTGAGGCGACTACACTCAACGGGAGAAAACCAGATGGGATTCAAATTCGCACTTCTCGCATTGGCCACTTTAGGCGGTGCAGCAATTTCGACCGGAGCCGCTTCAGCCATGCCGCTCGCCCCCTTGGGACAGTTCCAGTCTTCGAACGTCGAGAGCGTTGCAGTGGTCTGCGGTCCGCGCGGTTGCGTCCGCACAAGGCCCGTGTATCGGCGTGGGGCCTACGTCGTCCGCCGCCCCTATGTACGTCGCGGCTACGGATACCATCGCGGCTATCGCCGGTACTAATCTTGAAGGGGGCTTCGGCCCTCTTTGCTGCTGACGTTCCATCGCGATCGAATTGCGCCTGCGTGGTAGGCAAAGAGATGCTGAGGCGACCAATAGCTAAGGCAACGGAGGGAAGATGGCATTCAGATTGGCGACCTTTATAGTTTGCTTGCTGTTTGCCATTCCATGCAACTCGATTGCGGGAGAGACGCTTTCTGATGCTGCCATGGACGAGATGCACAAGCATTTTTCAGAAGCGTACAATCGGGGTGATCTGGATGCTATGGCCGGGACATTTGCAGAGAACGCGGTGCGCGTGACGCCCAGCGGTATCTTCCAGGGGCGGGACGCCATTCGCCGAAGCTTCAGCGACGCCCTCAAGCTGGGACTGCGTGACTATTCGGTTCAAAGAACCATCTCGCGTGCCGAAGGCAAATTCGTTTTCAACGCAGGAACATGGCAGGCCAAGATAGGAGATCGGTCTTTTTACGGTTATTACTCATCCATCCTTGCTAGCGAAGGTGGACAGCCGAAGATAATCGAAGAAACGGTTGCAGTTGCCGCCCCCTGACCCGCCGTGATCCCGCAGAAGCGGGACTACAGCATTCCGCTTGTGATGCTGTGGACGGCTCCTCCACGGGCACGAGAGTGCCAAGGATTGGGCGCCGATTGAGGCTCCCACGATTCGGAGGAGCAGCCTATGCAGTCAATTTCGACGATCGGTCTGGATATCTCGAAGTCGGTTTTTCAAGTGCATGGCGTCGATGCAGCCGGCCAGGTGGTGATCCGGCGCCAACTCAAGAGCCGTTTCATGCTGTCGTTTTTTGAGAAGTTGCCGCCATGCCTAGTGGGGATCGAGGCTTGCGGTCATCCCACTATTGGTCCCGCGAACTGCAGGCGTTGGGGCATACGGTGCGGTTGATGCCTCCGGCGTGCGTGAAGCCCTACGTCAAGCGGCAGAAGAACGACACCACGGACGCAGAGGCGATTTGCGAGGCGGTCACGAGACCCAACAGGCGGTTCGTGCCGACCAAGACGGTCGAGCAACAGAGCTGTCTGATGCTTCATCGCGCGCGCCATCTCTTTATCCGCCAGCAGACTGCCGTCATCAATTTAATCCGGGCCTATCTTGCCGAGTTCGGGATTGTCGCCCCGGTCGGTCGCCGAGGTGTCGAGCAACTGCTGGAAGTCGTCGCCGATACAGCTGACCGCCGGCTCCCGGAGGTGGCCCGCGCGTGTCTTGAGGCTCTCGGCAGTCAGTTGCGGGCACTGAAGGCCAAAATCCTGGAGTTCGACAGACGCATCATCGCCTGGCACAGATCAAGCGCGACGAGCAAACGGCTGGATGCGATCCCTGGTGTCGGTCCGGCGCTGGCAACGGCGCTGGTCGCGAGCGTTGCTGATGCCAAGGCCTTCCGATCAGGTCGGGACTTCTCGGCCTGGGTTGGACTCGTGCCGAAGCAGAACTCGAGCGGAGGCATGCCAAGATCCATGGAACGGGGCATCGACCCTGGCTCTCCGCATTGCTGGCGCGGCGAGCAACCATGGTCGCCGCCATCGCGCTCGCCAACAAACTCGCCAGGATAGCCTGGGCGATGATGGCGAGGAACGAACGCTACAAGGAACCCGCCGCTCTCATGGCGTAAAACGAGATCACGTCGGACATGCCGGTGTGACGTAACGGTTGGAAGGGCGAACAGCACTTAATGCAGCGCCGGTCGATCCGGCGATCAGGACAACCCACACGGGCCACGGCATCTTTGAATGCGTGCTTTTGATCGGGACCTGATCCGCGGAGGACATTATGGCCAGCGGCCGCGCAAACAGGCCGAACACATGGCCGCACCGACCAACGCCGCAAAGTGAAGATTCTCCTTGCCAACCCGGAGCCGTCCACACATGGCCCATCGCACCCTTTGACGCGGTGTAGCTAGGAGCCCGTTCACAGAGACAGGCCGGGCGTTCGCGTCCGAGGGCCGGATCGTGGGTCGACCGCAAACTGCCCAGCTCAACAGCTAATTACTATCGCCAACGAAACCTGAAGGCCCACGATGAGCGGGCCCTCGACGGATGGACGAAGGCTTTACGGTCCCATCCTCGCCGAAGCGGGATGTCCGGGCACCTGGAAGCGCTTGCCTGTGTCCGTGATGTTACTGCCATCGACCTTCAGAATCGAGAAGTCCTGCGTCAGATAGTTGCCGATGAGAAGGTACTTGCCGTCGGGCGTGAAGACTGCAGCCTCGGGCAAGCCGCCGACCTCAATGTCTGCGGTC